>PXDR01000564.1 GCA_003566335.1 Cyanobacteria bacterium T3Sed10_344R1 | reverse complement strand
GAGGTCCACATTTCGTTCGGGAGGTTGTCCCCGTTGGTTATGCCGTCATCGTCTGCCCGTGACCTTGGTCAGCCGGTCGTGTTGGGGTTCGACCCCGGTCGAGATAAATGTGGCCTGGCCATTATGGGCGTAGATCGGGTGTTGCTCTACCACCAGGTGGTGAAGTCTGAGGCGGCTCTAGCCGAAATTCAAACCCTGCGGCAAGCCTATCCCGTCTCGATGGTGGTGATGGGGGATCAGACCACGGCGAAACTGTGGCGGCAGCGGATTGGGGAACTGCCCAATCCGCCCCGGGTGATGAGCGTCGATGAGCGCTATAGCACCCTAGAGGCCCGAGATCGCTACTGGCAGATGTATCCGCCTCGGGGCTTCATCCGGCTGCTGCCCAAGGGGTTACGGAATCCGCCGCGCCCCATTGACGACATTGTGGCGGTGCTGTTGATTGAGCGCTACTTAAATCGACTCACGGCCAGTGGTGAAGATTAGGGGTGAGGATTAAGGCAGAAATAGCCAGGACAGGCACTTTTGTTAACTCTTGCTACGACGGCACTACCCCAATTTGCCGATTCATGACAGATTTAACCCAGGTTTGCTTTAGTCATCCCGTTTTCAATTTGTGTAGGAGACAAACGCTGTGGCTTATTTTCCTGTGTTGGCGGCTGTGCCAGATACCCTCGCTTGGAGCCCCAAGGTGGCGGTGGTGATGATTCTCTGCAATATCTTTGCGATCGCAGTTGGCAAGTTCACCATTCAACAGCCGAACGTTGGGCCTGAAATGCCCGCAGATAAATTCTTTGGCGGCTTTAGCCTCGGCGCGGTGCTAGGCACTACCAGCCTGGGCCACATCATTGGTGCTGGGGTGATTTTGGGCTTAGCGAACCTGGGCGCACTCTAGGGCACTCGCCGCTTCCCCCCAGGCAGACTGCGGCCAGCCCCGACTGGTAAATCGCGACAAACTTCAAAGGGGGCAGCGCCATTTGGCGCTGCCCCCTTTAGATTCGCTGATGTTTTACAGCAGTCCCAGGGGGACAATGCTGTCACCCCATGCCTACAGCGCGTTACCGCGAGGTAGAACTTCTTCAGGGAATACAAGGTTTTCGTGAGGCTGGTCAGTGGGAGCCATCCAAGCGCGGATGCCCTCGTTCAGCAGAATGTTCTTGGTGTAGAACGTCTCGAACTCAGGGTCTTCTGCCGCCCGAATCTCCTGGCTGACAAAGTCGTAGGCCCGCAGGTTCAGACCCAAACCAACCACGCCGACACTCGCCATCCACAGACCCGTCACCGGGACGAACAGCATGAAAAAGTGCAGCCAGCGCTTGTTGGAGAAAGCAATCCCGAAAATCTGTGACCAGAATCGGTTCGCCGTCACCATCGAGTAGGTCTCTTCCGCTTGGGTCGGGTTGAAGGCCCGGAAGGTGTTGGAGTTCTCTCCGTCTTGGAACAAGGTGTTCTCTACCGTAGCACCGTGGATGGCGCACAGCAGCGCACCGCCCAAGATACCGGCCACGCCCATCATGTGGAAGGGATTCAGCGTCCAGTTGTGGAAGCCCTGGAAGAACAGCAGGAACCGGAAGATTGCCGCTACGCCGAAGCTCGGGGCAAAGAACCAGCTCGACTGACCCAAGGGGTACATCAAGAATACGCTGACGAATACCGCAATCGGCCCAGAGAAGGCAATCGCGTTGTAGGGCCGCAGTCCCACCAGACGAGCCACTTCAAACTGACGCAGCATGAAGCCAATCAGTCCGAAGGCACCGTGGAGGGCAACAAAGCTCCAAAGGCCGCCGATTTGGCACCAGCGGACGAAATCGCCCTGGGCTTCGGGGCCCCAGAGGAACAGCAGGGAGTGGCCCATGCTGTCGGCGGGGGTGGAGACAGCCACGGTGAGGAAGTTGCAGCCTTCTAGGTAGCTAGAGGCTAGGCCGTGGGTGTACCAGGAGGTAACAAAGGTGGTGCCGGTTAGCCAGCCCCCAACCGCCATGTAGGCGCAGGGGAACAGTAGCAAACCAGACCAGCCGATGAAGACGAATCGGTCGCGCTTTAGCCAGTCGTCGAGGACGTCGAACCATCCTCGATTGGCTTGCGCTCGTCCCATTGCAATGGTCATAGCGCGATTCTCCAGAATCTAATGATCTACATACGGAAAATAAATCCGCTGCTCACAACCCATCCTGCAACTGCTGGGGTGCGATCGCACCCGAATAAAAACCGGATTGGCTATCTATGTAAAGCAGTCAAGGGATAGATGAGCAGAGTTTACTAATCTTTACCGTATTTCTTATTATAGGGGTGATTCCTGAAAAATCACTCCGGAAAACCGATAACGGCATTCCCTTAAGCATTTATACTCACTAGCTTTCAGCGATCCCCAGGGGCGGCAACCGGGGGGGAGATCAGGGGCGCAGACCGCGCTAGCTTTTTAGACCGAGCGGTTGCCGAAGCGAAGCTGTAGCCCCACCAGCAGCAGGGTCACCAAGAGCAGCAGCGTAGCCCCGGCAGCGGCATAACCAAAGTCAAACCGAGCAAAGGCTTGCTCATAAATGTAATAGATCAGGATGTTCGTGCGGTTGAGCGGCCCGCCCCCAGTAATCACATAGACCTGCTCAAAGCTGCGCAGGGTGAAAATCACCGTAGTCACCGTGGCGAATACCAGGGTGGGCCACAGCCCGGGTAGGGTGACGTGCCAAAATTGCTGCCTTGGCCCGGCTCCATCGAGTTCGGCGGCTTCGTAACGGTTCCGAGGAATGGTTTGCAGCCCCGCCAAAAACACCACCAGGTTAAAGCCAAGCTGCTTCCAAGCACTGAGCAAGATCAGGACGGGCATGGCCCAAGTGGTGCTGTTCAGCCAGGGAATCGGCTCAAACCCCAGCCCCAACAGCAGGTCGTTGACTGGCCCGTCGGCTTGAAACAACCAGCGAAACCCCAGGCCCACCGCCACTAGGGACGTGATTGAGGGAATGAAATACGCCGCCCGCAGCAAGCCCCCCAAGGCGATCGCCCGATTCAGCAAGACCGCTAGCCCCAGGGGAATGACCAAGGCTGGAATTACGGTGGCAACGGTGAAGTAAATCGTATTGCCCAACACCTGCCAGAAATCAGGGTCAAGCACCAGACGGCGATAGTTTTGTAGACCAATCCAGCTCACCCCAGCCCGGGTAAAGCTGCCGCTGGTAAAGCTGAGATAGACCAGGTAGGCAATGGGCCAGAATACAAACAGCCCCAGCAATATCAAGGCTGGGGCCAACAGTAGGGCCGCCGCCCAGCCGGATTGATCCAGCAAATTGCTCAGGGGTTGGGGGGTAGACGGTTCAAACGGTTCAGAGGGTTTAGAAGACGAGGAGGGAAAAGCCATCGGCGGCAAATCAGGGGAGCGCTGCCGCCAGTATGCCCCATTTCTGGCGGGGAAACTTTC
>PXDR01000297.1 GCA_003566335.1 Cyanobacteria bacterium T3Sed10_344R1 | reverse complement strand
TTGAGGCCACATTTCACCGCATGGAGCGCCGCCCCGTGGCCTCCCACCCCGGCCCCAATAATCACCAAATCGTAATCGAATGCTTGACTCACAATTGACTCCTGAACTTAGGATGCTGCGGCCCTTGCCGCTCAATGCCCAGCCCGCTAAGCCGATCGCGGCGGATTTCGGCAATGCCATATTCCATTCTTGACTAGAGACCGCCGATTAGACAACAGCTAGGCCCAGCCAATAGGGTGAGCCCAGCTAGATCTAGTTCAGTGCAGGCGGCTCAGTTCGGGCCATCAGTCGAGTCAGAATCCAAGCCCGCACCAACGGCCCACCCTGAGGGCCGCCAGAAAACGGGCTAAAATGAACACTCCAAGCCAATGTTTAACAAGGCCAACCTTCAACTAGGTGTGAGGACAGGGGCGCAGACTACCGGGATCCGAGAAATGCCAATGGCAGGTCAGCGGAACTAACCGGGCATAGTAAGACTCAAGGGGGAACCCTCATATAGGGTGATCGCAATCGCGAATGCTGGATTTGGGAGTTGAGCGGTAGTAATGGATGAACAACAGCGGGAACTGCGCCGGGCGGCTGCCAAGGATTTCATGCAGTCCCTAGATCAGCTCAATGGTGTGTTCAGCCAACCTGACAACCGCACCGACCGACGGGCCAACCACTCAAAGTCTCAATCGGCTAACGCTCAACCTAAACCCCAGTCCGCTGATCGTGAAGACGATGTAGCCCTCCAGCAGGCCGCAGAGGAAATTAAGCGGTTGATGGATCAACAGTCGCCTCCCCCGTCTGCTTAGGCTGCTGCTTCTAACTGTTGTCTAGTCCAGCTGGTGTCTAGTCCAACTGGCGCTGGCGACGGGCTTCATAGAGGAGTAGAGCCGCTGCGATCGCAACATTCAGCGACTCCACCCCCGCCGCCATCGGAATCCCCACCTGAACAGAGGCTCTGGCCAGCAGGTCTTCCGACAACCCCGCCCCCTCATTCCCCAACAGAATTACCGATGGCTGTCGCCAGTCCACTTGCCAATAATTGCGGTCGGCAGTTGCCGCTGTCGCCACCACCTGAATGCCCCGATCTTGCCACTGCTGCACCTGCGCCCCCAGGTCAGACACAGATCCCACCGGCAGCCGAAACCACTGCCCGGCGGAGGAGCGCAGTACCTTGGGATTCTCAGGGTCAACACTATCGGCACTCAGCCACAGCCCCCCACATCCGGCAGCAGCCCCGGTGCGAATCAGACTGCCCAGATTCCCCGGATCTTGCAGGGTTTCAATCGCCAGTCCCAGCTGGATGTCCTCCGGCATCGACCAGACTTGATGGGGTAGGGTCGCCACCACCCCATCAGGGTTAACCGTCGTTGCGATCGCAGCTAACACCTCTGCACTCACCAACACTGATTGCTGGGCCAGTTCCTGAGCCTGCTGGGCCAACAGAGGATAGCGAGCTTGCCAAGCATCCGTGTAGCAGAGGCTGTCTAAGCGGTGGCCCAAAGCACAGGCTTCCTGCAATAGATGGCTGCCTTCAATCAAAAAGCGCCCTTGGGCACGTCGGGACTTCGCCTGGTGCAGCTTGCGAAGTTGCTTAATCAGAGGATTCTGCAGGCTGGTCAGCATAGGTCAGGGAACTGGGCAATCTGGTCAGTCGCCCCAAACTAGCAGCGACTAGTGATTACAATTTTGTGATTTGAAGATACGTGAAGATAAGTAAAACTGACAGATCCAACTGCCAGTCGATCCCCGTAGGGTGGCCCAAAAACAAACTTCCAGGCCATTTCTGACCTGGAAGTTTATCGGTAGTTTAAGGATGCGGAACCCGGGACTTGAACCCGGAAGTCCTTGCGAACACTAGAACCTGAATCTAGCGCGTCTACCAATTCCGCCAGTTCCGCTGAAAGCCGCTTTGCGACTGCGATTTATAATCTTGCCCTGACAGGGGCACTATCGTCAATAGTTTTTCGCTGGTATTTTGAAAACGGCTGTCCCCTTCCTGGAATTTTGAGCTGTGAGGGTGCGATCGCACCGCGCCCTCTTCCACACAATTCGCGCAACTCATGGGAAAACTGTATAGGTTGCTTCACAATTGCCCCCCCGCAACCCGTATTGTCAATCCGACAGTTTTAGGTAGAATCTAAGCCAAAAAACAAGACGCCGAAAAACAAGCCCAAAAACAGCCAACCCTAACGTCTAATCGGGTCGACCTAGGCCCAAACAACGGTAGACCAACGGCAGATCAAGTTTCAACTAGACTCCCAATCCATTGAGTGTTCTGCCCAACCACTGCCCTCGTTACCGCTCACCCGATTTATCTGTATTTCCCCTACCATCAGCCGCATCTCTAGCCTCATTTCCGGTCAAACCTTGACCGCCTCTACAGTCAGTTCTATCTCTACAGTCAGTTCTATATCGGAGGGTACCCCCATTACTTCCCCCATTGGTTTTCCCCAGCCTGTGTCTTCCCCCGAAGTGCAGCCCGCAGCCCTTGAGATTCGCGGTCAAGCGCCCCTCAGCGGCCATGTCAATATTAGCGGAGCCAAAAACTCCGCCCTGGTGGTGATGGCAGGAGCACTCCTCTGTTCTCAGCCCTGTCGCCTGCGCAATATCCCCGCCCTGATGGATGTCGGCTGCATGGCTGATGTCCTCCTCGCCCTTGGCGTAAAGCTCAAGCGCGACGGTGATGCCCTAGAAATTGACTCAACCCACCTCAGCCATTCCCGCGCCCCCTACGAACTAGTGAGCCGCCTTCGGGCCAGCTTCTTCGTCATTGGGCCATTGCTGGCTCGCCTTGGGGTGGCGCGGATTCCCTTGCCCGGTGGCTGTGCCATCGGGGCACGCCCCGTCGAACTTCACGTCCGTGGCCTGCAAGCCATGGGTGCCGAAGTCCACATCGACCACGGCACCGTTCACGCCTATGTTCGGGGCAGTCGGGGGCGGCTGAAGGGAGCCCGGATTTACCTGGACTACCCTAGCGTCGGGGCCACCGAAACCCTGATGATGGCCGCCACCCTCGCCGACGGTGAAACCATCATTGAAAATGCAGCCCAAGAGCCCGAAGTCGTTGACCTCGCCAACTTCTGTCGAGCCATGGGAGCGCGAATTCGCGGGGCAGGCACCAACACCATCTCCATCTCTGGCGTACCTAACCTGCACAGCACCGACTACGCCATTCTGCCCGACCGCATCGAAGCAGGCACCTTCTTGGTTGCTGGAGCCATCACCCGGTCTGAAATTTCCATCTCGCCCATCCTGCCCGACCACCTGACCGCCGTAATTGCTAAGCTGCGCTCTGCGGGATCTGACGTCGTCATCGAAGCCCATAACCGGATGCGGTTGATCCCCGGCGATCGCATTCTCGCTACCGACATCCAAACCCGGCCCTATCCTGGCTTCCCCACCGACATGCAGGCCCAGTTCATGGCCCTCATGACCCT
>PXDR01000095.1 GCA_003566335.1 Cyanobacteria bacterium T3Sed10_344R1 | reverse complement strand
CTGAACGGCAGGCATTGTTCACCCTGGTGTTGGCCCACGGGCCATTAATGCTAATTGAAGGGGGCTTTACGGCTTTGCTGGTGCTGTTTTTGCAGCGGGTGAAGCCAGCCTTACTAGAGGACGGTTTGTAAGCCTATGGGGCTTCAGTTGACCTTAGATGAGTATGCCCACCTGAATTCGCCGCTCCATCGTTGGGCGGCGAAGCCCAAGCTAATTGGGCTGCTGGCGATTATCTTTGCCTTTGCCAGCGTGCGCCAAGTGGGGCTGCTGCTGCCCATGCTAGGAATCACCCTAGGGCTGTATGCCTTGTCTCAGTTGCCGTTGTGCTACTTGCAGCGGCGGCTACGCTATCCGGGGCTGTTCATTCTCGGGGTAGTGGCAGTGCTGCCCTGGTTTGTCGGGGACACGGTGGTGGCCCAGTGGGGCTGGCTGAGCCTGCGGCAGGAGGGTCTAGGCTTGGCAATCCTGGTGGTGGGACGGTTTTTGTCGATTGTGATAACCACGTTTGTGTTATTGGGGACGACGCCGTTTGTGGAGCTGTTGCGGGTATTGCGCACCCTAGGATTGCCGCCGCTGCTGGCGGATATGATGCTGCTGTCCTATCGCTATCTTTACGACACGGTGGCGACGGTGGCGACGATGCAGCAGGCAATGCGGCTGAGAGGATTTGGAGCAGGAAGCAGTCGGGGATTGAAAGATCGCTTGGGCCAGTTAGCCTCGTTAACGGGGACGCTGTTAATTCGCAGTTATGAGCAGTCGGAGCGGGTTTATCGAGCGATGCGGCTGCGGGGCTACGGCCAGGCGATCGCAATATCTCCGACCGCAGATTGGGGCGGTTGGCAAGACGGCTTAGCCCTGGGTTTGGCGTTAGGGGCAGCAGCAGGATTGATAGCAGTTCAATTACTGTGGTTCTGAGGGGTGATGTTTAAGGGTGGTTTGGATTAAGTCATGATGCCAGCAGCAAATAATCCAGCGAGTTCAATGGCGGTAGAAACGGCAGCCCTGCCTTTGCAGGATGCTGGGACAGGGACTAGCAGAATTGAGACTGGTGGCACGACTGGCAGTGCGATCGCACTTTCCCACATTAGTTTTGCCTACCCGGATACCCTGCCAGTGCTGCACGACCTTTCCTTGACGGTGCAGCCTGGGGAGCGGGTGGGCATCATCGGCCATAATGGCTGCGGTAAGACCACCCTGTTCCATCTGCTCTGTGGCGTCCTCTGTCCCACCACGGGCGAAGTCAATTTGCTCGGGCGGCGCTTAGTGCCGGGACAGTTTTATCCCGAGGTGGGGCTGTTATTCCAAGACCCGGACGATCAGCTCTTTTCTGCCTCTGTTCAGGAGGACATTGCTTTTGGCCCCCTAAATATGGGGCTCTCTCCAGAAGCCGTCAACCAACGGGTGCAGCAGGCGATTCAAATTACTGGCATTGCGGCATTGGCCGAGCGTCCGCCCCATCATCTGTCGGGGGGGGAAAAACAAATGGTTGCGATCGCAGGCTTGCTAGCCATGCACCCCCAAATTTTGCTGTACGACGAACCCACCGCCAACCTAGACCTGCGCGCCCGCCGCCGCCTGATCCAGTTTTTGCAGCAGTCGTCCCAAACCCTGCTGATGGCCTCCCATGATTTGGAATGCGTTTTGGAGGTGTGCGATCGCACTCTACTCTTCCACCAAGGCCAAATCATCGCCGATGGCCCCAGCCGCGACCTCATGGGCGACGAAGCGTTGATGTTGAGCCACGGGTTAGAGCGGCCATATTCGTTGGCCGTTGGCTGTTAGCCTTTAGCCCCTTCCCCCTCAACCGCAAAGACTCTATTAAGACAACCCCTCTCTGCCCAATCAGAGGACAGAATAGCCCTAACCGGAACATGGAAAAAACCGAACCCTATGCGCCCTATTCGCACGTTTAACGTCACTCCCTCCCTGCCCCAGCGGCTAGAACCCCTCCTCAAACTGGCCTATAACCTGCACTGGGACTGGGACTTCGGAGCCACCGACCTCTTTCGTCGCCTTGACCCTGACCTGTGGGAAGCCTGCCGCTACAACCCAGTTTCCACCCTCAGCAGCCTCAGCCAAGAGCGGTTGCAGACCGTGGCTGAAGACGAAGGCTTCCTGGCCCAGATGGGTCGGGCCGTTCAGCGACTTGAAGACTACCTCAACGAGCGCAACTGGTACCGCAAGCACCGTCCCAATCCTGTGCCCAACGAATGCTACGCCTATTTCTCAATGGAATTTGGCTTGACCTCCTGCCTGCCGGTCTACTCTGGCGGTCTAGGGGTGCTTGCAGGCGACCACCTCAAGTCTGCCAGCGACCTAGGCTTGCCCTTAGTCGGGGTTGGCCTGCTGTACCAAGAGGGCTACTTTGCCCAGTACCTCAACGCCGACGGCTGGCAGCAAGAGCGCTACCCAATCAACGACTTTTACAACATGCCGCTGCACCTAGAGCGGCAAGCCGACGGCTCTGAACTACGGATTTCCGTAGATTACCCTGGCCGCACAGTCTATGCCCGGGTCTGGCGGGTGCAAGTGGGCACCGTGCCGCTGTACTTACTCGACACCAACATCGAGCCCAACACCGAATACGACCAAGACATCTGCGATCGGCTCTACGGTGGCGACATCGACATGCGGATCCACCAAGAAATCATGCTGGGCATCGGCGGAGTACAGATGCTCAAAGCCCTGGGCCTCAACCCCTCCACCTACCACATGAACGAAGGCCACTCCGCCTTTCTGGCCCTAGAGCGAATTCGCCTGCTGATGGACGAGCAGAGCCTCAGCTTTGAAGAAGCTTTCCAGGTGGCCCAAGGCTCCCAACTCTTCACCACCCATACCCCAGTTCCCGCCGGAATTGACCTGTTTGGGGCCGACAAAATCATTTATTACCTGGGCCACTACGGCAAGCGCTTCGGCTTGCCAGAAGACCAGTTCTTAGCCCTAGGTCGGGAAGATACTGGGGACTTGTCTGCCCCCTTCAGCATGGCCGTGCTGGCAATTAAAACTGCCACCTTTATCAACGGCGTCAGCAAACTTCACGGCGAAGTCTCGCGCCAAATGTTTGGCGGACTCTGGCAAGATTTGCCCCTAGAAGAAGTCCCGATTACCTCCATCACCAACGGGGTTCATGCCCGCAGTTGTGTCGCGAAATCAACCCAAGAACTCTACGACCGCTACCTCGGGCCTAAGTGGTCAGAGGCTGGCCCCCAAGATCCCCTCTGGGATCGGGTTACGGCCATCCCCGATGAAGAACTCTGGCGCAACCATGAGCTCTGTCGTTCCCAAATGGTGATGTACGTACGGGATCACCTGCAACGAGCCCTGCGCGATCGGGGTGCGTCACCGTTGGAGGTTGAGCAGGCCAAAGAAGTCCTGGATCCCACCGTCCTCACCCTGGGCTTTGCCCGTCGCTTTGCCACCTACAAGCG
>PXDR01000458.1 GCA_003566335.1 Cyanobacteria bacterium T3Sed10_344R1 | reverse complement strand
CATGAACTTTCAAACGGTGCCGACTGTCGCCGGGACGCTGTTGCGTCAGGGGATAGATGGTCAGCGTTGGAGCAGTGAGGTGACGGCCCAACATCGGGATATGTCCCCAGACACGCCGATTCCTCAAGTTGCGATCGCAGGCACGATAATTGCCGAAGCGGATGCTGAACCGGCGGTGGATCGATGGCTGGTCAACCGTCGCTCCCTACCCCTGGCGGCCATCCTCAAAGCAATGAATATCTACAGCAACAATGTGATGTCAGACCTGGTGGCCGACAGTGTGGGGGGGACGGCGGAAATGGTCGCTATCGCTCAGCAGGCCGCCAATTTAGAACCTGGTGAGCTGCGGTTAATTAACGGCTCTGGCTTGGGGGAAGCTAACCAAATTTCGGCCCAGTCGGTGGTGGCGATGCTGACTGCCACCCAGAGGGCGCTCCAATCTAGCCCCTACAACCTGGCCGATCTCTACCCGATTGCCGGGGAAGATCAGGGCACCCTAGCCTTTCGCAATTTACCCGATCAAGCGGCGCTTAAAACCGGCACCCTAGCCACGGTCAGCACCCTAGCTGGGGTGTTCCCCAGCCGCGATCGCGGCCCCGTCTGGTTCGCTATTTTGAATCGGGGCAACAATTTGGATAGCTTGCGCCAGCGCCAAGATCAGCTGCTGCAACAGCTACAGCTGCATTGGGGGGTTGCGGAAGCGTCTCCGATGCTGCGATCGCAACTGCGATTTAACCAAGGAGCCTATCGCCTAGGGGATCCTGAGCGTAGTGAGCCCCTTTGAGACCAGTTCTAGGAACTCGCGTGAACCTAAGGATCAGAAAAGTAGATGGGGGGATGAGCCGCGAACGGCCCAGCCTCAGCGGCCTAGAAATTTGGCACGATTTCTGTCACCACCCGACCGCCGCTAATCACCACTGTTTGGGCCTCTAATCGCCCCACGGCTCGGGGGCCGCGCACTGTCACTGGGGGATCAGCCTGGCGATAGTCCACGTTCCCTTCGGCAACGATTTCCTGGGTGTCTACTGTCCAAGTCAAGACATCCGAGCGCAGTTCAGATCCGTCATTTCGACCGGTGGCCTGCACCTGTTCTCGCAACACCACGACCTGTCGATCGAGATCCATCGTGCCCCGGCGGGCAATCACCGTTACGCCCTGCTCAGCATCGATAATCCGCACGGGCTGAGGCAGGGTGACCTCAGCTTGGGGCACATTCCACACCACCTCTTCGCTGGCGACCTGGAGGGACTGGTCATTGGCCGTCATCTGCACGTTTTGCCTGAGGGTCGCCACTTCCGTCGCTAGGTCAAATTCCCCGGTGTCCCCAGCGACCCAGTCAGTGACCTGCCCCGCTTCAATTTGCTCAATCCGCAGGGGCGTCTCGCTCGCCAGGCGCTCCTCTTCAATCCACCAGGTCATGTCTGTGGCCTGTAACTTTAGAGTTGGCTCTCCTTCGGCTTCAGGAATGGTGTTGGCCAACACCTCGCCCATCAGCTCCACCCGCTGTTCTCGGGTTAAAACCTGCGCACTTTCAGCAGTGGCATCTACCTGGGGATTGTTACCCGTAATGCCGTCACTGATCGTCATCAAATCTTCTGAGGGCCGCCATTCTAGCTGATTACCCCGCAGCACCACGTCATTCTCTTCGCCAGTGGCCACAATGTTGTCTTGCAGCAGCACAACTTGGCCGTTTTCCAGCACTTCTCCAGCCTGGGCAGAGACCCGGTAGATGATTTCGCCATCTTGATAGAGCTCGCCGTTAGGCTCTTCCAACACGGCGATTTCCCGATCTGGGCTGTAGGTCACAGACACCGCCTTGATCCGCCACAACAGGTTGCCGTCGTCATCGGACTGCTCTAGGGTGACGTCCCGCAAGGTTAGTCCTGGTTCTGACGGATCGGCCTCGTTCGCGGCCTGCTGGGCCGCCAACTCTCGCTCTTGAATCACCTGGCAGGCACGAATGCCCCCGGCGGCAATGCCGACGACGGCTAGTCCTGCTATCCAGCGCCACCCTTTGCCCATAAGTCCGGACACCTGCTAAAAAACCCTGAAAATCTTAGCGGATTTCCGCTACCGGTTTATTGACGAACCGCTGGCGCTAAAGTGGCGCAGGGATGGCAGGCGTTTTAGGACGGCGTGTCTTCTGACTCGGTAACGTCCCCAGTGTTGGCAGAGACAGCCGCAGCAATGGTGGACAGGGGGCGGTAGGTATAGGAACTGCTACCCCGAGAATTTTTCTTGATTTCGTCCTTGATCGTATCTAGGTCAATGTAGCGATCGGAGACATTAATTAAGCTATCGCTGGTCATTGAGCGCAGGCTGACCACTTCGACCCGCACCCCGCGATAGCTGGCGGCATCGACCGCATAGGCTAGGTCGCCGTCGCCACTGACTAAAACGGCGGTGTCGTAGGAGCCGGTTAGGGCCATCATATCGACGGCAATTTCAACGTCGAGGTTCGCTTTTTTAGAGCCGTCGGGAAGTTGAACGAGATCTTTGGCGATGACGCGATAGCCATTGCGGCGCATCCACAGCAGGAAGCCCTGCTGCTTTTCATTGGTGCGATCGACGCCTGTGTAAAAGAAAGAGCGCAACAGGCGGGATCCGGCTGTCAGGCGGCACAGGAGCTTGGTGTAATCAATCTCGATGCCCAGCTGTAGAGCGGCATAAAACAGGTTGGAGCCATCGATGAAGATGGCAACTCGGCCCCGATTTTCCAGGACTTGCTCCGGCGTGAATACGGAGTCTTGCATAAAGCGCTGATGTTCTAGCATGACGTTGAGGGACTAATCCTTAATTTTAATTGAGATGTTATGGGAGCACTAAAGAAAAAAGCTTATATCAGTAGAAGTGCTGAGATTACAGATAAAGTTAACGACGCAACGCTTGCAAATACAAGTTCTAAAATAATCCTTAATTTTCTGCAATTTAGGGCTGTAATCTATAACAACTGACTGAAAATCGCCTTTCCTTAGTGCTAACCCCGATCATACATGGGCAGACCTTGGGCTGTGTTCAATCTGCTTAGGGTAGACCCATATCTTAATTTCTTCTACCAAGTCTCTTGAGCGACTGGTTGATGGGGTTATCCAGGTGGAGCCTTACTTAAGATTCCCAATATTGAGTCGGGACAGTAGGGGGCGCGGGCGGCTGCCCCTTTTGCCCGCAGAGCGTTTGAGCCCGGGCTGATGACTGGATGATTGATCATGAAAAAGAGGATTTATCCATATCTATCGGCATTTATTGGCTGGGTGGTGACTGGGTGGCAAACTTGTCAGATAGAAATGTTTGCGACTTTCTCATCTCGATAGCTTTGCTTGGATCGACTTTTCGTGGTGTACTCGCGACTGATTCAGAAATAGTAGGTTTGAACGGTAGTCTGGCAATAATCTGGCAATAATCTGGCAATCCAGGAGATCGGTAGGTGCT
>PXDR01000252.1 GCA_003566335.1 Cyanobacteria bacterium T3Sed10_344R1 | reverse complement strand
GGAGCCAGGGCATGGGGGATTTGGGCTATTGGCTATTAGCTGTTGGCTGTTGGTTTGGGAGGGGGGTTCTATGGTCGCGTTTTTTGGGCGGTTTTTGAAGGGCCGATGGATAAAGACCGATAGATAGGGGCAAAAAATTAGCCGGGATGCCTGTAGGCATCCCGGCTGGGGGAGGGAAGGGGGATGGAGATCTACATGGGGGCTCTGGATCTGTTTTGAGATCCAGAGAGAACCTATGCGATCGCAGCCATCTTCACTTCGTTGGTGTTGAGGATGTTTTGCAGTTCCTCAGAATCCACGGTCTCCTGGTCAATCAGCATGTTGGCGACTTCGTCGAGGATGTGGCGGTTTTCCACCAGCACCTGCTTGGCCCGCTTATAGGCTTGGGCCACCAGTTGGCTGACTTCATCATCAATGGCCGCAGCGGTTTCTTCGGAGAAGTCCCGCTCGGAGTTGATGTCGCGACCTAGGAACATGTTGCCCTGCTGGCGACCGAGGGCGACGGGGCCGATGCGATCGCTCATGCCGAACCGGGTCACCATTTGACGGGCCACGCGGGCCACCTGCTGAAGGTCGTTCGACGCGCCAGTGGTGACTTCTTCTTCGCCGAAGATAATCTCTTCCGCGATGCGACCGCCAAGGGCCACAGCCATTTGGTTTTGCAGGTAAGAGCGGGAATATAGCCCCGACTCCATCCGGTCTTCGCTGGGGGTGAACCAGGTCAAACCACCAGCCCGACCCCGAGGGATGATGCTGATTTTCTGCACTGGGTCATAGTCGGGCATCAGGGCACCGACTAAGGCGTGACCAGCTTCGTGGTAGGCCACCAGGGACTTGCGCTTTTCGCTCATCACCCGGTCTTTCTTCTCGGGGCCAGCCAGCACCCGATCAATGGCGTCGTTGACTTCGTCCATCGACACTTCGGTCAGGTTGCGACGAGCGGCCAGAATCGCGGCTTCGTTCAACAGGTTAGACAGGTCAGCCCCGGTGAACCCAGGGGTACGACGGGCGATCTTCTCCATGTCCACATCTTGGGCAAAGGTCTTGCCGCGACCGTGAACGTGGAGAATCTCCAGGCGACCGGCATAGTCGGGCCGATCCACCACCACCTGACGGTCGAAACGACCGGGGCGCAGTAGGGCAGAGTCCAGCACGTCGGGCCGGTTGGTGGCGGCGATGATGATGATGCCGGTGTTGCCCTCAAAGCCGTCCATTTCGGTCAGCAGCTGGTTGAGGGTTTGCTCCCGCTCATCGTTGCCGCCGCCCATGCCAGCACCACGCTGACGGCCTACGGCGTCGATCTCGTCGATAAACACGATGCAAGGAGCGTTGGACTTGGCCTGCTCGAACAGGTCACGGACGCGGGACGCACCCACACCCACGAACATTTCGACGAACTCAGAACCCGAGATGCTGAAGAAAGGCACCCCAGCTTCCCCAGCCACGGCCTTAGCCAGCAGGGTTTTACCGGTTCCGGGAGGGCCAACCAGCAGCACACCCTTGGGGATCTTTGCGCCGAGGGCGGTGAAGCGATCGGCGTTTTTGAGGAAGTCCACCACTTCCGTCAGCTCTAGCTTGGCCTGTTCAATCCCGGCCACATCGCCAAAGGTCACCTGGGTTTGGGGCTCCATTTGCACCCGAGCTTTGGACTTGCCAAAGTTCATGGCCTGGTTGCCTGGCCCACCCTGGGCGCGGCGCAGCACGAAGAACAGCACCACCAGCAGCAGTACCGGAATCAGTAGGGTGCTAAAGACCCGCACCAGGGCGCTGTCGTCATTCTGGGGTTGGACAACGATGTCCACGTTGTTGCGAGTCAGGATGTCAACAATCTCAGGATCGTTGGGTAGGTTCACCACCACGCGGCCATTGCCTTGGGGATCGGTGAACTGGGCGCGGCTGCGATCGGAGCTGATGCTGACCCGCTCAATTTGGTTGGTCTGCACCGCATCGACGAATCGCGTGTAGCGCCAAGACTGGGTTTCTTGACCGGGGCTATCGAATAGAGCTGTGGCGAGGGCAATCACCACCACCACGAGCAATACGTATAGTCCGGCTGTTCTCCACCGTTTATTCACGGGGGTATTCCTCCTAATATGATTGGGCGACGATTCGGCTGGAGCCTTGAGTCGGGCGCGGTCAGACGGGCTAACCTAACGCCTTTGGACAATCGCTAAAACAGGTCTAAAACACGAATCTTTAGCGCGGATTTTAAAGGGCCAAGGCTGATCTTGAGAGCAGAATGTCCTGCTCCTGATGCACAGCCCTATAGGCTTAAGCCTGGCCACTGACTTTGTATTAACTAATGTTAACTTACATTCACAAAACTCGGGGCTAAGCCTTGGCGTAGAGCTGCTGCAAAGCCCGAATCTGGGGATGGTTAGGGCCATAACCCAGTTTAGTGTTTCGTCTAAGAATTGTGCGGCAGGGGACGACCTCAACCCCGCAGTTGCTGTAGGCCACAGCTTCTAGGCGGTCGATCACGGCAGAATCCCAGGGGACTTGCTGGACGGTTTCCCCGGCGGTGGTGAGGGCGGCTAAGAGATGCGATCGCACCACTCCCGGCAAGATTTGGCCAGCGGTGGGCGGTGTCCACCAGCAGCCCTGTCCCCAGCCCCAGAGGTTGCCCGTGCTGGTTTCTAGCCAGTTCCCCTCGGCGTCGGTGAGGATGGCTTCTTGGGCTCCAGCAGCTTTGGCGGCTTGCAAGGCGGCCCAGGCTCCCAGGTAGTTGCCGGTTTTGTGATCAGGGTGCGATCGCCCATAGATCTCTCCAGTCACGACCTGAGCCACAATCCCCCGCTGCTGGCGCTGGGCTAAATCAGCGGGCAACTCGCGCCCCGTGATCCATTCCCGGCTGGCCAACTCCCCCTGGCGCGACCGGTACTGACCGTCCGGCGGCAATAGGGTAATCCGCACAATCGGGAACTGTTGTGCCAGGGTTTCTGCCCCTTGACCCAGGGCCTCCCAGCAGGGCTGGGGCCAGCTAAAGGCGTCAAGGCTATGACGCAGCCGCTGCTGGTGAGCGGCCCACTGAGTCAGGGGATGATCGAGGCTTTGGTCGTAAACCCGCAGGGTGGTGAATAGAGTGGCCCCATAGAGTAGAGCCGGATCGCTCAGGTTTAGGGCAAGGGTGTCGGCGGCTTGGGGGTGGCCGCAGTACCAATAGGACATAGGTCGCGGTGATTCAGGACTGGAGCGCAAGGGCTGGTGCCATTAACCACCGTCTCACGTTCGTCACAGCCTAGCAGCTAGTTCTAACTCACACAGGCTAGGGTTACGCGCCACTCCTTGCCCTGTTTGTGAGTCCGCAAAGATCGACACTTGGCCAGAAACTTTGGTAGCCCCTTCGGCTCACCTAATCGCTTCAGCACCTTGCTCATCGGCTCTTTGTAGACCTTGGTAAATTCAGCTCCAAGGCTCGATAGATTGACCT
>PXDR01000496.1 GCA_003566335.1 Cyanobacteria bacterium T3Sed10_344R1 | reverse complement strand
TCCAGAAGCAGCAGCAGGCACTGGCCGCATCCGCGCCCCTTTCCGCCTCCCAGTCAGCCTTAGATCGAGCCTTGAACAGCAGTCCCCCTGACTTTGGTCAGTCTGCTGCGGCCAACTCTCGGCAAACTCAGGTGCCCCTCAATCCCTATCGAGGCGGCGACTTACCCTATTAAGATGGGCAGCCTATGAGATCGGCAGGCAGAGCCTTTCGACAAGCTCAAGGCGAACGGAGGAGGTTCAGACTCAAGGCGGACGGGGGAAGTTCAGGTTCCCGTTCGGGCTGAGCTTGTCGAAGCCGATCACAGTGAACGGGGTAAGTTCGGGGCTGCGGTTGGCCTGAATTCACGCTGCTGGTGAGTCAGGTGTTCGGCTAGGACTTGAGATCACCTGGTAGGCTAGAGGGCAGCATTTAATTCCATCAGGATAATTCCATCAGGATTGCGGCGTCTACAGTCTCACCTGTGCAGGATTCAGCCTTGTTTAGTTCCATCTACGGCCCAGAATAGCCTGAGTGGCTACTCGCCGTGATTTTTTAAGTCCAGGCAATATTAGGCACTAGTTCGTGAGATTCCGTAGCGTTAGCTGGGAATAGTAGGGGTATCTATGCGGGGATAGGGTGACTTAAGGGCTCTTTCCCTGGGCCTGTCCTAGCTGGCTTTATCCTCCTTTAGACAGCCTGACATGAGCTCTACGACCCTGGATGATGCTGGCGGCGATCGCTTTGCCCTGTACCAAGCGATTGTCGAGAACTTTTCTGGCGGGTTCATGGTGGCTTTTGATCGCCACCTCCGTTGCCTACTGGCTACGGGAGAAAGCTGGCTAGGGACAGAGACAGACCCGGACTCTAGCATTGGCCAGTCTGTCACTCGGGGGTTGTCCGCTGAACAAGTTGCCCAACTGCTGCCAGCTTTTGAAGCGGCCCTCAGGGGGGAAGCGAGCCTAATTCAGGTGACAACCTTTCCTCGCAGTTATCGGGTAAATATCCGGCCTCTGCGCAATGGTCAGGGCGAGGTTTTTGCGGCAGTTGCGATCGCCCACGATATTACAGAGCATCAGCATTTAGCCCAGGCGTTGAGTCAGTGCATTGAACAACAGCAGGCGCTGCTGTCAGCTTTGCCGGATTTGGTCTTTCGCCTGGATCGTCAGGGCACTATCTTAGATTGCTACTCCGGCAATACCCCGGAACTGCTGCTCAGCAACCCCAAGTTTTTTTTGGGTTCTCCCCTAGAAGCGGTGCTACCAGCTGCGATCGCACAAACCTATATCGCCGTGATTGAAACCGTCCTGGCGACTCAAAAGACGCAGGTTTACACCTATTCTCTGCCCTTGCCCCAAGGGGAGCGATATTTTGAAGCCCGCACCGTGCCCTGCACCGCCGATGAGGTGATCGCGGTGGTGCAGGATGTCAGCGATCGCATCCAAGCCGAAACTGACTTACAGCTGAGTGAGGCCCGGTTTCGACTGATTGTGGAGCAGGCCCAGGTAGGCATTAATCAAGCCGATATTTCGGGCCGCTACATCCAGGTAAATCCAGCCTTTTGCCAGCTCACGGGCTACAGCGAGGCAGAACTGCTGCAAATGCGCTATCAAGACCTTTGCCACCCAGATGATCAGGCCGCTGAGACAATAATTGGCCAGCAAATCTACAACGGAGAAGTGACCACCTATAACACCGAGAAACGGTATATTCGCAAAGACGGTCGCGTGGTTTGGACAGACATCAGCGTTTCATTGCTGCGGGATCACAACGGGACAGCCCTGTCTGATTTGGCAGTGGTGCAGGATATTACCGATCGCAAGCAAACCGAGTACACCTTAGAGCAAACGCGAAATTTTCTGCAGTCGGTGCTGGAGCACCTGCCGGTTGCGGTTACTGCTAAAGACGCTCACAATCTGACCTTTACCTTTTGGAACCGGGCCGCTACGGAACTTCTGGGTTATTCCGCAGATCAGATCATTGGGTGCAGCGATTATGATTTGTTTCCATTTGAGCAAGCCCAAGCTTGCGAAGCCTCGGATCAAACCGCCATTGACAGCGGTGAGATTGTGGAAATTCCTGAAGACGTGATTTATACGGCCTCGGGAGAAAGCCGCATTGTCCAGACTCAAAAAGTTGTGATTTACGACAGACAGGGGCAACCTCAAGCGGTGGTCTGTATTTCTGACGATGTCACAGAGCGCAAATGGGCAGAAATGGCCCTGCAAGATAGTGAGGCGACCCAGCGCGCGGTTCTGTCGGCGATTCCCGACTTGCTGCTCCATGTCGATCGTCAGGGCAATCGACTGAGAAAGCTCTCGGATGGAGAGTTATCCTGCCTCCCCGACGTTGACTTCAGTCGTTGGCAGTCGGTCTACGACGTGCTGCCTCCGCCCCTGGCCGAGCGACGCATCCAGGCGATTGAGCAGGCGTTGAGGACAGGGGAAAAACAGGTCTATCGTCAAACCCTGTCGGTGTCTGGGCAGGAGCGTCATGAAGAGACGCGGGTGGTGCCCTTGGCTGGGAAGGACGTGCTGGTGATGGTGCGGGACATCACCGAACAAGTTCGAGCGGAGACAGCTCAAGCCCAGCTATACGAACAGCTCCAGGCGGCGAATGCAGAACTCCAGCGGCTAGCGACGACCGATGACCTAACCCAAGTCGCCAACCGTCGCTACTTTGACCAAATGCTGCAACAGGAATGGCTGCGATCGCAACGAGATCGCACCCCCCTGGCCCTAATTCTGTGCGATGTTGACTGCTTCAAAGCCTACAACGACAACTATGGTCACCCTGCTGGCGATCGCTGTTTGCAGCAGGTGGCAGCGGCCCTACAGCAGGCGGTTCACCGTCCAGGGGATTTAGTCGCCCGCTATGGCGGGGAAGAATTTGCCCTGTTGCTGCCCAATACCGATGCCACTGGCGTCACCCAAGTTGCCGAGCAGATTCAGCACCAGATTGCCGCCTGCAACTTACCCCATGAATTTTCAACCGTGGAACCAGTGATTACGGTTAGTTCTGGCCTGTCTGCCGTCATCGCCTCAGATCAGAACAGCCCCGAGCAACTGCTGATGTGGACTGATGATGCCCTTTATCAGGCCAAAGCCCTGGGCCGTAATACCTACTGCTTGGCCTAGGTCGGCGGCTGGGGCGGCAAAAGCTGGTGAAGGTCTTGGGGATCAACGCTGTAGGCGGCCCCAAACCCCATGACAAACCGCCCGGCAGTGGGCGTCAGACAAAATAAACGAAAGTCCTGAAGGTCTCGCAGCACGGTGATGATATTGCCGAACCGCTGCTGAAACTGATCCAGCAGCGGCGACCACTGGGGCTGATCCCGCTCAATCAAGCTGGTCTGGCAGTCATAGCTCAACCGCTGTCGGGCAAAGATCTGGGGACTGTCTGCCTCATCCACCATCAGCAAAACGCTGGCTCGTCCGCTGTCTGCTAAGTGCTGGGT
>PXDR01000615.1 GCA_003566335.1 Cyanobacteria bacterium T3Sed10_344R1 | reverse complement strand
CCTCGACCAGTCTTTAGATCCCCAAAAGGCGGGGGAAAAGGCCGCTACCCTGGCCCAACTGCGTCAGTGGGGCTATCCGGTGCCCATGGGCTATGTGCTGCCCGCCGGGGATGACCCGATGCCGCTGATTGACATTGCTCGCCCCAGTCCTGACCAGCCGATTGTGGCCCGGTCTTCGGCGATTGGCGAAGATACGCCGACAGCTTCAGCGGCAGGGCAGTATGTGTCTTTGCTGGATTTGACCAGTCGGGGGGATTTGGAGAATGCGATCGCCCGCTGTTTTGCCGCCTACAACAGTCCTGGGGCCAGCTGCTATCGTCAAGATCGCAACCTGCCAGAAGCCGGGATGGCGGTGGTGCTGCAACAGCAGGTGCAGGGGCAGATCTCCGGCGTGGCCTTTAGTCGCGACCCGGTGGGGGCGGCGGATGACGGAGTGGTGATTGAAGCCCTGCCAGGGGGGGCCAGCCAGGTGGTGGGCGGTCGCCTCACCCCGGAGCAATATCGCGTGACGGTGAGCGATGGGGAAGTTCGCTACGACGACGGCAGCCTGCGGCCCTGGCAACTGCCCGACGCCCTTACCCTGCCGGTTGAGACCCAGGGCACGGGTACCAGTCCAGGGCGACTGATCCAGCAGGTGGCCTTTTTAGCCCGGCACCTAGAGGCCCGCTACCACGGCATTCCCCAGGATGTGGAGTGGACGTTTGACGGGGAGCAGCTCTGGCTGCTGCAGAGCCGTCCGATTACCACCCTGTATCCACTGTGGACGCGCAAAATTGCGGCGGAGGTGATTCCTGGGGCAATTCGACCCTTAACCTGGTCGATTAACCGGCCTCTGACCTGCGGGGTCTGGGGGGAGTTATTCACCATTGTGTTGGGGGATCGGGCTGGGGGCTTAGACTTCGAGGCGACGGCCACGCTGCACAACAGCCACGCCTATTTCAATGCTTCCCTGCTGGGGGACATTTTTCGCCGCATGGGGCTGCCTGCCGAAAGCCTGGAGTTTCTCACCCGAGGGGCCAAATTCAGCAAGCCGCCGCTGTTGAGCACCTTGGGCAATGTGCCGGGGCTGCTGCGGCTGCTTAGGCGCGAACTGGCCCTAGAGTCAGACTTTGCCAAAGCCCGACCCCAAATGCAGGCTCCGCTCCAGCGACCCGACCCGCTCCATGGGCCTCCGGCGGATTCCCTGACTGGCAATAGCAGTGCCCTAGCGCCCCCGGCCTCGGCGTTGATCCCAGATATCCAGGAACTGCTGGAGGCGTTGAGAATTGCCACCTATTTCAACATTCTTGGCCCCCTGAGTTTGGCGATTCGTCAGGGACTGTTTAAGTTGCCCGCAGAAAGCTTAGATAACAGCGTCACCCCAGAGGTGGCCAGCGTGCGGCAGGTGCGAGAGTTGGCGACGGCGGCCCGCCCCTGGTTAGACACCTGCAATCCTCGACCCCAGTCCCAGGCCGATATTTTTGAGCGGCTGCCCCAAACGGCGTTGGGCCGGGATGTCCTCACCCAGTTCGATCAGTTGGTCAACCAGTATGGCTACCTCAGCGATGTGGGCACTGATATTGCCGTACCCACCTGGCGGGAAGATCCGGAGCCGGTGCGATCGCTGTTTGCCCAGTTTTTGCTGAATCCACCGCCAGAAACCGGGGTGAAAGCGGCGGCCAAGACCAAGGCTAAGAAATCGGTGCAGCGGCGGCTGACCCTGAAGGGGAAAATCACCCAGGTTTACAGTCAGTTGTTGGCTCGGCTGCGCTACTGCTTTGTGGCCTTGGGGCAGCAGTGGGTGGCGGCGGGGCATTTGGCTACGGTCAACGATATTTTCTTTTTGCGCTGGGATGAGGTGCAAGGGTTGGCGGCTGGGGAGTTGCCCTGGGACAAGGCGTTGGAACTGCTGAAGCAGCGACAGCAGCAGTATGAGGTGGATCAGGCTCGGGACAGTGTGCCGATGTTGGTCTATGGCAGCATTCCGGCGGCGGCGACGCCTGTGGCGTCGGGTGCGCCAGGGCAGTGGTTCCAGGGGATTGGGGCCAGTGCTGGAATTGTGGAGGGGACGGTGCTGGTGGTGAAGCGGTTGCAGTCGGTGGATTTTGGGAAATGCGATCGCACTATTTTGGTCGTGCCCTACACGGATGCGGGTTGGGCACCGCTGTTGGCCCAGGCTGCTGGTCTGATTGCTGAGGCGGGGGGGCGGCTCTCTCACGGTGCGATCGTGGCGCGGGAATACGGCATTCCGGCGGTGATGGATGTGGCCGACGCTACCCAAGCGCTACAAACCGGCCAACGCGTCCGCCTCGACGGTAGCCAGGGAACGGTTGAAATTCTAGGACTTTAAGCTAGTTAAGTCTCTGTCTGTCTCAACACCCCATTTAAGCGATATATGCAGATCGTGATCGCATATATCGCCCCAGCAGCCAGATAGGCCGACTATAATCTGCCTAATTCTCCAATTTGGGCAGATATGCAGACTACGATCTGCCTATCCACCCTCAGCAGGGAGTTAGACAGCACAAGATCTGCCTAAACCACCTCTATGGCGTAGATAGGCAGAGTAGAGCAGCTCTAATCTGTCTAAATAATAGTTAGCTGGCTAAAATTGTTGATGGGGACATTACCGAAAAACTATTAGTGAGCAATTAGGTTCAATCAAGCTGATGACATCAATATGACTTTATTGGACAGTTGAAGCTTGAGTTCTTTCAGCCACTATTGTTAGTCTTAAAGACTGAATAAAAACATCAAAATGGTCAGTATGGGAAATAGAGATTATACGACTGAAATCCTATCGAAAAAATCTCGTCTTTATCCTCGAAGCCAGCGTTGGGAAAACGTTGTAGTTCATCTTCGTTCACTTGAGGAGACAGCAGAGCTTCTTATGTTTCTTCGTCGAAGGAAAGAGAAAGTTGATGAAATTTTAGATGGAGATGACCAATTTAGTACACTTGATATTGAGAGTGCAAGGGCTGAACTTGAGCAATACATTCCAATACGAGCGATAGCATGTATTGAGGGATACTTTCGATTAGTATACGCAGACTTAATTGATTTTGGAGATCCTTATCGTAATAATGCTTCTAAATTTGATCGAGTGAAGTTTTCCATCGAGACAGCGTTGTCTTTACAAGCTAACTCTATCTCAATTGGAGAGTTTATTGCACATTTGCTTCCATTGAGTAGCTTTGAAGATATTAATTCAACCATGAGTCGGTTACTAGGCGATAATTTTCTTAAGCTGTTTAAGGAGAAGCGAGATGATTTACCAGTTCAGCAAGCATTACCAGGGTTTGATGCTTTCGCAGAACTTGTTAGCTCTGTCAAGAGAATATTTGAAGTAAGACATATATATTGTCACGAAATTGCGATGGTAGATACTCCTGAATTCATCTCTCCAGGAGAGTCTAGAATTAGAAGAGTGGTTGAATTTCTCTGGATCTCAGAGAAGCT
>PXDR01000589.1 GCA_003566335.1 Cyanobacteria bacterium T3Sed10_344R1 | reverse complement strand
TGATGTTCGCCTCAGTCATCGCGGCTGGAGTTTGGCTCAGGATGGGGTGGCGTTTGCGGGCTATCAGCTTGGGCGGCAATACACTCGACCGGCGATTGAGCGGCAGTTGGTGCTGGCTCAGGGTGACCTGCCGATGGAGGACGAGGTTGAACAGGCCGCTCCTGCTGATCAGGTGCAAGATCAGGCTGATCAAGCTGATCAGGCAGTGGAAGCTGCGGGGGACGATCCGGGCGCGATCGCGGCGGAAAGATTGTTCAATTACGTGACGGCTAGGGCGGTGGTTTACGGGCTCTCCCGAGATCTGCCGATTCGGACTCGAACGATGGGCGTGATCCAGGTCTCGCAAGACCGGGTGATGGTGGATGACTCGGAGGATGGTCTCCAGTTTGAGGCGACTCGAACCCACTCGGGGAATTGGCATGTTGAGGTCGATGATCTGTCAGAGGAGCAGCGGGCTAAGGTGGCGAAGCTGCCCCAAACGACTGAGCAATACCCGACGCCAGATCAGGGTATTGCGGTGGTGCAGGCGCTGCACGATTTGGCTCCACGGGAGTTTTCTCGTTCTGAGGGCGGCTCTCTGCAGTGGAAAGCAAACTTCGCTAACGGGGAGTCTGAGACGTTTGATTTCAACATTGCTCCCCAAGTGGCGGGGGCACGGGCGATCTTGGGAACTAACAGTCAAGGGGAATCCGTACTGGAGGCGGAGATTGATCCCCAGGGGGCGATGCAGGTGGCGCTGTTGGCGATCCCGCCTGAGCAAATTGAGCGGTTGGTGGAGAAGGCCAATAAGGCGGTGCAATCTCGGCGGCAACGGGTGCGGCAACAGCCGCCGCCGGAGTTGCAGCTATAGCAGTCAAGATCTGTACCTGGGCCGTCTGGGGGGGCGTTGATTGGCTTACCCCCACCCCCTTACTCAACCCGGTGATAGTGTCGCCACCGACGCCGCTTCTCGACCTGGGCGATCTCAACTATGGCTGCCTCGTAGGACTCGAAGGTCTGGGACAGGCTGCCCCCTTTGCCGGTATGGATGCCCCACCACCGTTGGGTCAGTACCCATTGGCCAAACAGGTTTTGCTGCAATAGGCAGACGTAGCGCCGCTCTGCTTTTGTCCAGAAGTAGAACTGGGGCGTCTGGTTCAAGGCTCGAACTCAGCAATCACGGCATCAAAGTCTTCGGTTAATTGCAGCGCCTGCTCTAGGAAGGGGAACGTCCACTTGAGCTGGGTTTTGGGATAGTCCAGCCGTTTGACTAGGGCAGTTTGGCGCTTCTTCCAGCCCTTTTGCTGGTTCTTGATCTTGAAGCTGTAGCTGCCGTTGATCTGCTTCAGCACGTACCAGGGCGTATCTTTGATCACTTGGGGTTGATTAGCTGGGCTCATGGTGGAGCGACTGAACTCGACGGGGGGCGATCGGGCTATGGGAGCAATGAATTCAGAGGTTTAGGTTTCTTCGTAGCCCAGGGTCTTGGGCTTGAGTTTGCCTTCGAGGGTACCAGGACTGCGTTTGCGGGCGGGGGTGCGCTCGCTACGGCTACGGCGGGGTTCTCGACGGCGGCTCGACTCTCGTTCCCGCCTGGCGTCAGGTTCCGGTTCGGGTTTGCTGGCTTCGACCACGTAGACGGGCATTCCGTCGGTGATCCGGTAGAGGGTGCGGCAGGTGCAGACTAAGCCCTGGGCGCTGAGCTGGGCTGCTTTCTGATCCCGTTGGGAGATCGCACTCTCAAACTCATCCCACTCGGGGGGTAAGAAGGCTTCGCTGGTCGTTGGCATAGGTTCAACTGTCCGGTTGAATTTGCACTCAGTTTAGGGGGTTTGGCGTATTTCTGATCTACAGCAAGGCCCCGACCGACGGCTTACCGTTGAGGTTGACTTTGAGGTCTTGAGTCAGCAGCAGAGCGACCTGCTGCATCTCAGCTTCGCTCAAGTGCATCCAGCCTGAGTCGAAGTCGGGAGCGCTGAAGGTTTCGAGGGTAGCCAGCAGCTCAAACAGGGCCAAGTCGAGGGCTGGGGGGTTGGTTTAGGTTTGGTTTAGCTGCCTTTGCTAACCGTCAACTTCCGGGTTTTGCTCTTCCTCCCTGCTGGCTCTAGGCATTCGATTAAGATAGGCCCATGACCGTCTGAGACAGCGATGAGCTTTAACGCCACCACTCAAGCCAATATTCTGAAGCAGTTGCAGCAATGCCAAGCCGATTTGCATGAACGCTATGGCGTTACGCGCATCGGCATTTTTGGCTCCATTGCCCGGGGGGACGCGACGCCTGAAAGCGACATCGACATTGTGGTTCACATGAAGCCCGATCTGCTCCAGCGTGTGCGGCTCAAAGCTGAACTGGAATCACGCTTTAGCAAACCCGTTGATGTGATCCGCTATCGACCCACTATGAATCCCTACCTAAAGGCACGAATCGACCAAGAGGCACGGTATGTATAACCGCCCTTTCTTGCTAGAGCTGTTTCTTGAAATTGAAGAAGCCATCCGCAGAATCGAGCGGCGATTTGCTGGAATTGAATCTCCCACTGATTTCACGTGCAATGACGAAGGGCTAGATCGTCTAGATGGTATTGGCATGATGCTTATCGCCATCAGCGAGAACATCCGGCGCATTGAGAAAACCGCAGGGGAAGAACTGTTGAGCAATCAGTCTGGGGTTGATTGGGAAAGCGTCAAAGGCATCCGCAATATCCTCGCCCATGACTATTTCAATATCGATGCCGATGAGATTTATGGCATTTGTAGCCATGAGCTGAGCAGCCTGAAACAGGCCATTGCTCAGATTCGCCAAGATGTTTTCAACTAGGGAGCCTGACCAGAGGAGGTGTCGGGGAACGGCCCCTCCTGCGATGATGCGAGCACAGGTGCTGGCCCGGTAAATTCTCAGGTTGCCGACTGGTTTACCGTTGACTTTTAGGCCCGGATCTTGCTTATTGCTTGTAAGGGTAAAGTCTTTGTCCACTAATGGTTCTAGCCATTTTAAAGGCGCTCTGCTTGTAAGGGTCTTATCCAAATTTGAAATAGCTTGCTGGCTCACGCCGCACAGTACGGCTAGCCCGGACTGGCTCATGCCAGATTCACCGGTGGCCTCTACGGTGTAGAACTCTGCGGTACCGGCAGGGGCGGCGGGATTCTCGGGTTTGATCAGGTTGGTCATTTTGACTGGGGCGCTAGCTGTGCCTGTAGATTAGCCGGTTCAAGTCGTCTATGGAGAATGAGATCGTTTGCCTCCATATCCTTTGGGTCAGTCATGGGGCGGCGGGCGGCCACTCAACCTGAAGATTGCAAGGCAGGACAATATCGCAGCGGCTGTTTGGCCTCTCTGCTGGGATGGTTTGGCGGGGATTTTTGGTGGTTTTGGCGGGGGCTGCGGGCCGCTTAAGCCGATTTTGGCTGCCCGAATGGCGGTGGGGAGCTGCTATCCCCCCCTCCCCCAGCTTCAAAGGGGTGGG
>PXDR01000488.1 GCA_003566335.1 Cyanobacteria bacterium T3Sed10_344R1 | reverse complement strand
TTGGACAAGGCAGATGTTTTGGTGGAAGGGGCGGCTCGGCTGCTAGGTCAATAAGGGGTTAGGTCTCGTAGCCGTCGAGCTCATCGAGATCTGCGATCGCACCTCGACTATCGGTAATCTCATCACAGAGATCCTGGAGCGCCTGGTGCTGGCTGCGGCGGGAGTGGCGGCGGTAGCGGCGGGCGAGGAGCTTGGGTTCTTCCTGGCGACCGGTTTCGGTGATTTTGGTTTTGGTGGCGGACTCTTCCGTGGGGCGATCGCTGAGGGCTTGCTGTTGGGCGATCGCATCCGCTAGCAGCTCTAAGTAAAGCGGATAGCGCTCCCAGTCTGTCCCCACAACGCAGCCGGGTTCGTCCCGGTGGAGACAGTCGCTAAATCGACAGGTGTCTGCTGACAATCGTTGCTGTATTTCCGGGAAACACTGGGCCAGGTTGGTCGGAGAACTGGTGATGTCAGGTTGGTTAAAGCCAGGGGTATCCGCTAACAGTCCGCCAGTTGGCAGCTCAAACAACTCCACATGGCGGGTGGTGTGGCGACCCCGCCCCAATTTGCCCGAAACTTCCCCAGTCCGCAGATCTAATGTGGGCACGAGGGCATTGATCAGGCTGGATTTACCCACCCCGGACGGCCCGGAGACCACGGTGATTTGCCCCTGAAGCCGCAAGGCTAGGTCTTCTAACCCCGTTTGAGCTAAGACGCTGAAGCACTGGGGATGATACCCCCAAGTCTCTAGCCTGTCTTGCCACTCTGCTTTGAGCGTAGGCGTGACTAAGTCCTGCTTATTCAGCCCCAGCAGCACCTTGAGTCCGGTGGACTCAGCCTTGACCAAGAAATGGCTAAGCTGATGGGGATCTAAGGGCGGATCGGTCAGGGCAAACACGAGCAGCACCTGATCGGCATTGGCAATCGGGGGCCGATCCATCTGGCTATGACGAGGGGCAATCGCTGCGATCGCACCCCGTTTATCCGTCCAATCGGGCTCTTCTACCCCAACCCGATCCCCCACCATCACCTGCTGCCCCAACTTCTTCAGCCGCGCCCGGCGAGTGCAGAGCAGGCTGGTTTGGGATTGGCTAGCTTGAGCCTGGCTGGCTTGGGGCTGATCAGCCTGATCCAGCTTTACCCAATAAAAGTTGGCCTGTCCGGCGACGACTGTCCCCCACCACAAGTCTGTGGACTCAGCTGAGGTTAGGGAGGATGAGGTGCGATCGCAGCTTACCTGAGGGGGCCGATCAGACTGACTCATGCCGACTGCCGTACCCGCAGGGCAAAAAACTCACCCTGATCCTCAATTGCCTCAATCCCGTAGCCTTCCATGCGTAGACTATCAGGCACCTGTTCAATCGGCTCGCCTGGATCTAACCAAACTTCGAGCAGCGATCCCGCAGGCATCCGCTGTAGCTTCAGCTTCGTGCGGACAAAGTTCAGCGGGCAGGGGGTGCCGCGCAAATCAAGCTGCTCATCCGGCTCTGCCGCCGTGGCTGCCGCCTCAGAAAACTGGCTCATCCGCGAAACAGCCCTCCCAAGAAGCCTTCAATCCCGCCTTTGCCCACGCGGTCACCCCGCAGTTCCACGAGCTTCTCTAGCAGTTCTCGCTCTTCTGTCTTCAGACGAGTCGGAATCTGCACCTTCACCGTAATCAAATGATCGCCACGGCTGACCGGATTCCCTAAACGAGGCACCCCGCGATCTTCTAAGGTCAGCACCGTGCCGGGCTGAGTACCCGCAGGCACCTGTAGCTCTGCTGGCCCGTCTACAGTTTCGACTTCTAACCGACAGCCCAAAATGGCCTGAAGATAGCTGATCTTCAAGTCAGAGTGAATATTGATGCCATCCCGGCGGAAGGTGGCATCTTCGTTAACGAACAGATAAACATACAGATCGCCCGGTGGCCCGCCTCGCTGACCACAGTCCCCTTCGCTAGAGACCCGGAGCCGTGTGCCATTATCTACCCCAGCCGGAATGGTGATTTTGAGCTTCTTGGTTTCCTGCTTGTGACCACTACCGCCACAGGTATCGCAGCGCTCTTCAATCACTTCCCCAGTGCCGCTGCAAGTGGGGCAGGTCGAAACCTGAGTAAAGCTGCCGAACGGCGTCCGGGTCGCTCGCCGCACCTGGCCACTGCCGCCACAGGTGCCACAGGTGCGAGAACGAGTGCCTGGCTTGGCCCCACTGCCCTTACAGGTACCGCAGGTTTCTAGATGGCTGATTTTGATTTCTTTCTCGCCACCAGAAATCGCTTCTTTGAAGTCCAGCTTCAAATCTAGCCGCAGGTCATCGCCCCGAATCGGCCCGCGCCGTCGAGCGCCAGCACTGGGGCCTGCCCCGCCAAAGCCGCCGCCAAAGAAGCTCTCAAAGATATCGGCGAACCCGCCCATATCGCCCATGTCTTGGAAGCCGCCAGCCCCCGCCCCGGCGGCGCTGCTGCCAACGCCAGCCTCGCCGAAGCGGTCGTAGCGAGCCCGAATGTCAGGCTCTGATAAGACCTCATAGGCCCGGTTAATTTCTTTAAAAGTCTCCTCGGCCCCAGACTCTTTGTTCACGTCTGGGTGATACTTCCGGGCCATGCGCCGGTAAGCACGCTTAATCTCGTCTTGGTCGGCACTACGAGAGACCCCAAGGAGTTCGTAATAGTCACGGGCCATAGGGCGCTGCGGTGAAGATATAAGAGTTCAAACGACTGAAATGTTCCTTCATTGTAGGAACTGATGGGAAGCTCTGGCTAGAGAAATTCCCGGCCTTTTGGGGTTCGGCTATTGCTAGATCCTATTCGGTTACTGGTTCTAGGCAGTTCCTTCAAGCCTTCCGCCTGTTTCGACTGAAACTGGAAAAGCGACCAAGAAAGGCAAATAGGCTCAACAGATTCATCAACAGAGTCAGCAAACGTGATTGGCTGAGGTAGCTTAATGGCCTTAGCCAATCTGCCCCAGCCAATCTGCCCCAGCCAATTTGCCTCAGTCAATCGCCTCATAGTCTGCTGTGATGGTGGCATCCATATCTACATCAGTGCCGTCAGTGCCGACCGTTTCATCGCCCACTGCGGTTCCCACATCCTGACCCATGGTGCCCATGCCTTCTTCGACATAGTCCTCACCGTCGGTCTGCTGATAAAGGGCTGAGCCGACGGTAAAGAGGGCTTGCTGAAGCCCATCAATTAGGGTTTGCAGGGTGACAGGCTCAACATTGCGATCGGCCATGGCGGCTTTTAGCTCTGCTGCCTTTTGGCCCAGTTCTCCCTTCAGGCCATCCTCCATCAGCTCGCCATTGTCGCGCATGGTGGCTTCGTAGCTGTACAGCAGGTTGTCGGCCCGGTTCTTGAAGTCGGCCACCTGAATCCGCTTCTGGTCTTCGTCGGCGTAGATTTCGGCTTCTTGGCGCATCCGCTCCACTTCGCCCTGGTTGAGGCCGCCAGTGTTGGTAATCCGAATGCTTTGCTCTCGCCCA
>PXDR01000472.1 GCA_003566335.1 Cyanobacteria bacterium T3Sed10_344R1 | reverse complement strand
GCTGAAGAAGAAGCCGAAGCCCGTGCCCAACCCCTAGCCCTGGGAGAAATCACCTCATTCCGCTCTAGCCAGGCTCCCTACGTCACCGAAGCCGTGGTGCAAGAGCTGATTGAAACCTTTGGCAGTGAGGCCGTTTTGAAGGGGGGCATGCGGGTGCAAACCACCATCGACCTCAACATGCAGCGGATGGCGGAAGAAACGGTTCGCCGGAACTACCAAGCCATTCGCCAACGGGGATTGCGGGCTGATCAAATTGCGCTGGTTGCTGTGGATCCTCGTACCCACTTTGTTAAAGCCATGGTCGGCGGGGTTGATTATCAATCCAGCCAATTCAACCGGGCAGTACAGTCCCAACGGCAGCCAGGGTCGGCTTTTAAGCCTTTTGTGTACTACGCGGCCTTTGCTTCTGGGCGCTACACCCCAGACAGCGCCGTTGACGACAGCCCAGTTAGCTTCCCCGATGGCTACAGCACCTATTCACCCCGGAACTATGACGGCTCGTTCATGGGCTCCATGCCCATTCGCCGGGCGCTAGAAGTGTCCCGCAACGTTCCCGCGATTCGCCTCGGTCAATCGGTGGGCATCAACCGGGTGATTGAAATCAGCCGTACCCTGGGCATCAATAGCCCGATGGAGCCAGTTATTTCCCTGCCCCTAGGGTCGGTAGACCTGACCCCGATGGAAATGGCGGGAGCCTACGCCACCTTTGCCAGCAATGGTTGGCATTCTGACCCCACGTTCATCGTCCACGTGACCGACAGCCAAGGAAACCTGCTACTGGACAATACCCCTCGGCCCCAGCTCGTGCTAGACCCGTGGGCGACTGCGGCCTTGACCGATGTTTTGGAAGGGGTAATCACCCGAGGGACGGGAACCGGAGCCCAAATCGGTCGCCCGGCAGCGGGTAAAACCGGCACCACCGACTCTCAGCGGGATATTTGGTTTGTGGGCTATGTGCCCCAGTTGGCTACCGCCGTTTGGGTGGGCAACGATGACAACAGACCTTTGGGAGCGGGGGCTACTGGGGGCGGTTTTGTCGCGCCAATTTGGAAGGACTTTATGGAGCAAGCGCTGCGGGATGTGCCGGTAGAGCAGTTCCGCAAGACCAGCGATTTTGTCCGTCCGTAAGCCTGCGTCTAGTCCAGCTTTGACCCCAGCCTAAAACTCAAGCCCTATGCCTCAGCACACGCCCCTGTATGACCGCTGCCAACAATTGGGGGCGCGGATGACGGAATTTGGCGGCTGGCAGATGCCGGTACAGTTCAGCGGCATTCGGCAAGAGCATCAGGCGGTGCGGCAGAGCGCCGGGATGTTTGACATTTCCCACATGGGCAAGTTTGAATTGGCCGGGTCAGGGTTGCTGGCGGCCCTAGAGCAGCTGGTGCCCAGTCGGTTGACTGACTTACAGTTGGGGCAGGCTCGCTACACGGTGCTGTTAACCCCAGAGGGCGGCATTGTGGATGACCTGATTGTGTATTTCCAGGGAGAAAACGAGGCCGGGGAGCAGCAGGCGGTGCTGATTGTAAATGCAGCCACGACCCAGAAGGATGCTGAGTGGTTGCGCACCCAATTGCCTGGGGCAATTCGGTTTGAGAATCGATCTCAGGGACGGGTGCTGATTGCTGTGCAGGGGCCGCAAGCGGTGGCGAAGCTACAGGGGCTGACTGAGACAGACCTGGGGGCGGTGAAGCGCTACTGGCATACCGCTGGGACGGTGGCTGGGGCACCCGCGTTTTTGGCCCGCACGGGCTACACCGGGGAAGATGGCTTTGAAGTGATGGCCGACGCATCGGGCGGGCTGAAGATTTGGCAGGGCCTGCGAGATCAGGGGGTTGTCCCCTGCGGTCTTGGGGCGCGGGACACCCTGCGGCTAGAGGCCGCAATGGCCCTATATGGCCAGGATGTGACGGAACAGACTACGCCGTTAGAGGCTGGGTTGAGCTGGCTGGTGGACTGGGAAAAAGGGAATTTTGTGGGCCGGGACGCCTTGCAGCAGCAAAAGCAGGCAGGGGTGACTCGGCGGCTGGTGGGGCTACAGCTTGAGGGGCGCAATATTGCCCGCCATGATTATCCGGTGCAGCATGACGGCGACACGGTGGGCACGGTGACCAGTGGCACCCTATCGCCAACGTTGGGCTATCCGATTGCCTTAGCCTCTGTGCCGCCTGGGCTGGCTAAGGTAGGTCAGACCCTAGGGGTGGAAATTCGCGGCAATGTCTTTCCGGCAACGGTGGTGAAGCGGCCTTTTTACAAGCGTTCGATGTAGCACTTGACCTAGTTTCTAGGATTCCTGGGAGTTGGAAATTTTGATCGGTCAGCGGGTGTTGTGGCTGTAGCTAGAATAGAGGCTGGTTTCTGGGCTGATAGCTAGAAAGGGGAACCCCACATGGTACAAGTACCCGCTAAAACCCTGAACCTAAAGTCGTTCCGAATTTATTTTTGCTGGTTCTGTTGGTCAAGTAACGCGATGTGCAACTAATTCCAAAGAAAAGGTTTTGTCTCCAAATGCTAGAGCTATCAAAGGGTCTAGTAGTTTCATGAAGACAAAACCATGTTTCACATCGACGAGTTTATCATCGCGGTCTATTTGTGCGTTGACAGGGCCATTTCATTCTTAAGGAAGGCTGAATATGCTAGGGTTTCAGGCTAATCCCCCTGTCCCTTAAGGCTTATGCATCCCTCCCCGCACTCCCCTGCTCTTGCCCCGCAACCTAGCTTTGAGGCGTGGCCTGAAAGAATCGAGATTCTCGAAGCCTTCGCTGACTTGCCGGATGTGCGTCGGGCTTCTGGAAAGCGGCATCACATGACTCTGTGCCTGGCGCTCTTTACCCTGGCGGTGACGGCAGGTAATCGAGGATTTTTGTCCATTGGCGACTGGCTCAGGTGCTACCAGCGCGATTTGATTGACCTCTTCAAGCCACCCAAAGACCGCCTTCCCTCCTACAGCACGATTCGCCGGGTGCTGCTGAAGCTGGACTATGGGCAGTATCAGCGGCCTTAGCCCGATTCTTCGACATTGAACCGTTACCCGGTGAGACCTTAGCGGTGGATGGCAAATTCTTGCGCGGGTCGTATCAACTGGAGCGCGACAATCCTGAGTCTCCCCCTCATCCAGCTATTCTGTTGGTCAGTGCCTATCTGGTGGAACGGGGGTTGATTCTGGAGCCCTATCAGGTAGACCGCAAAACCAACGAAATCAAAGCCTTGCCGGAGTTCATCGAGCAACTGGCACTTAAGGGGGTGGTGATTGCCTTTGATGCGAGCAGTACAAAAAAATGATGCATCAGCGACTGATTCAAGCGCTAGACGCCGATCAGCAAGACCTCTATCTGATTGATGGCTTTCCGATGCCAGTCTGTGGTTTTAAGCGAGCTCCACAGGCTTGAGTGTTCCAAGGAAGTGCCAGTTTTGGCCACTCAGCAACCAAGCTGGGCTCCTTCTATGGGTTTCG
>PXDR01000003.1 GCA_003566335.1 Cyanobacteria bacterium T3Sed10_344R1 | reverse complement strand
TCAAGTCCCCTACTCGCAATCCGCCTTTGGCTAGGCAGACGATCTGGTTAAATTCCCAGCCCGACTGATGAACTTGGACGGCAAGCTGCTCAATTTTGCGGTGGTAGTCTGTCCAGTCAACATAGAGATCGGCCATAGCGCTGGGAGAAGGGGAGTCGCAGGGGTTAATAATGGGGCAATGATACACCGGAGACCCCAAGGGCTCGCCCCTCTTTTGCAGTCACCGTGCCCCCATGCAGGATCTTTATGAGTCATTCTTCGCCTAAGCCGGTACCTTCCTCTGATAAACCCGATACCAAACTGCGGCTGCCAACCAAGGTGGCCTATGGATTGGGGGATGTTGGCCCCGGCATGACTTCTAACCTGGTGGCGTTTTTCTCGCTGTTCTTTCTGGTGGAAGTGGCGGGGTTGAGCCAGGTGGCGGCGGGGATAGTATCCCTGGTGGGCCGGGTGTGGGATGGGGTGAATGACCCGGTGATTGGGGCGATGAGCGATCGCACCCAAACCCGCTGGGGTCGCCGCTATCCCTGGATGGTGCTAACGGTGGTGCCTTTTGGCCTCAGCTTTATGTTGATGTGGGTGGTGCCGGGGTTTGAAAACCCCACGGCCCGGTTCCTCTATTTTTGCGCCGCCTACATTCTGTTTCAGACTTTTTTCACCACGACTAATCTGCCCTACAGCACCCTGACGGCGGAACTGACCCAGGACTATGACGATCGCACCGAGTTGACCACCTTTCGCCTAGCGTTTTCGGTGGCTGGGGCGGTGCTGGTGTTGATTCTGGGTCTGGGGTTTAGTGAGCTATTCCCCGATCAGTTTCGGTTGCAGTATGCCCTGGTGGCCGGGATTTGTGCGGTGGTTGCGATCGCAACCCTGTTGATTTGCGTTTGGGGCACCTATGGCCGCTCCCAGGAACAGGCCGCCCTACTAAGAAGCCAAGGCCGCAGCCTGCGGGAGGGCACCCACACGCCCTTCCGCCAACAGGTCGGGATTGTGCTCAGCACCCGCCCGTTTTTGTTTGTGGTGGGGATTTATCTCTGTTCTTGGATGGCCCTGCAAATCACCGCAGCCGTGATCCCCTTTTACGTCAGTGCTTGGATGGAGTTGCCCCAAACCCAAGCCTATGTGGCAGCCCTGCTGGTACAGGGGACAGCCATTCCGCTGATGTTTGTCTGCAACGTGATTAGCCGCAACGTGGGCAAGCGGAACCTGTACTTCATCGGCATCGGCAGTTGGCTGATTGTCCAGGCCGGGCTGTTTTTCTTGCAGCCGGGGCAGGTGGGGCTGATGTATGCCCTGTGCGTGGGGGCCAGCTTTGGGGTGGCGACGACCTATGTGGTGCCCTGGTCAATGCTGCCGGACGTGATTGAGCTGGATGAAATGCATACCGGCGAGCGGCGAGAAGGGCTGTTTTATTCCTTTATGACCCTGCTGCAGAAGCTGGGCCTGGGGATTGGGGTGGCCTTGGTCAGTTTTGCCCTAGAAGCGGCGGGCTATCAGGCCGGGGCCAGCAGTCAACCCGACACAGCCCTGCTAGCGGTGCGGTTAGCGATTGGCCCCCTGCCGACGGTGCTGCTGATTATTGGCCTGGTGCTGGCCTACTTTTACCCCATTACCCGAGAGATCCACGCGGCGATTTTGCTGCGGTTGACTGAGCAGCGGAACTCTCCGGAATTGGATGACTCTACAGACTGGGATGAATGAGGAGGACGGCCCCCATGGCTGGGATAACCGGGATTGTGTTGGCCCTATTTTTTCCGGCCTGTGTAGGGATTGTGATTCAGGCGATCCAGTCGGAAGGCAGCGGGCGGCTGTTGGCGGTTTCGCTGCTGTTGCTGTGCCTAGATCAGGCGCGGATGGCGGTGGTGGATTTGACTCAGGCTACCGCCGCCCGCACCCAGGGCTATGACCCGCGAGTGGAGCGGTTTCACTGGGTCACGGTCAGCACGATTGGTCTGGAGCTGATTGGCTTTTACGGGGCGGCGGTGTGGCTGGGGCTGGGGACGATTGGGGTGTTGCTGAGCCAGGTGTGGTTCCATCTGCTGGCTGGGGTACAGTTGCTGCCGGGGGTTGAGGGTAAGGTGCGGGTGCAGGATTTTGGCATTCGGCCCCGACTGCCGATTTTGGCGGCGGATCTGGTGGGGATCGGTCTGGTCAGTTTGTGGCTGGCGGCGGTGTGGTCTCAGGTTGCGATCGCAATTTTGTTCACCCTGTTTTTGGCCTATGGACTAGCGAAATACGGCCCGGTGCTATTCAATCAGTTGAAGTAACGGTTCGGCTCGCGGTCTGCGGCAACAGGAAAACTAGAGTTATGGCGAATTTACGGCGACTCCTGCGGCAGATCGGGCTGGGATCGGCTAATGACGGATTTTTGTTTTGGATTAAGCGCACGGAGAGCCTAGTTTCTAAGCTGCTGTCCATCGCCATGATCATTGTGCTGCTGGCGGTGGTGGTGGATCTGTTTGTATTTTTGGGCCGCACTCTTTTCCAGCCGCCCTATGGCTTGCTCGGCGAAACCCTGACGGACGTGTTCGGCATGTTCCTCAGCGCCCTGATTGCCCTAGAAATTTTGGAAAACATCACCGCCTACCTTAAGAGCCACGTGGTGCAGGTGGAGCTGGTGATCGCCACCTCCCTAACGGCAGTGGCCCGAAAGATTATTATTCTCGACCTCAGCAGCATTTCGGGGGCAACCTTAATTGGCCTTGCGATCGCAATTTTTTCCCTGGCCATCAGCTACCTGATTGTCCGCAGCATTCATGATCGGGCTGAAGATGCTTAGGATGGGACTACCGCCTCCCTGCTGCTTTCCCTAAATTTTGCCCCATGCCCTTGTCCCCTGATCCCGTGATTGTGCTTGACCAAATCAGCAAAGACTTTGGCAATCACAGCGCGGTTAATGATGTTTCAATTGCCGTGGCACCTGGGGAAGTCTTTGGGTTGCTTGGGCCAAATGGAGCAGGAAAAAGCACCCTAATTAAAATGCTGACGACCCTGATTAAACCCAGCAGCGGTCGGGCAATGGTCGCCGGGTTTAACATTGCCCAGCAGCCTATGGCGGTGCGGCGACAGATTGGCTACGTGCCCCAAGCCCTGTCGGTGGACAGCACCCTGACCGGCTACGAAAACCTGCTGATTATGGCGAAGTTCTACGGCCTGTCTCGGCAGCAGCGACGACAGCGGATTGGGGCGGCGCTGCATTTAGTGGGGCTGGCGGGGGTGGCCCATCAGATGGTGACGACCTACTCTGGCGGCATGGTGCGGCGGCTCGAAATCGCCCAAGCGACCCTGCATCGCCCCCAGGTGCTGTTTCTAGATGAGCCGACCGTGGGTCTAGATCCGGTGGCGCGGCGGGCCATGTGGGAGCTAGTGCAGTCCCTGCGGGCCGACTATGGCACCACGGTACTGCTGACCACCCACTTTATGGAAGAAGCGGATGTGCTGTGCGATCGCATCGC
>PXDR01000549.1 GCA_003566335.1 Cyanobacteria bacterium T3Sed10_344R1 | reverse complement strand
TGCCGGTGATTATGCGGGCGATTGAGTCGGATCAGTTCGACTATGTGAATCTGCACTGGTACTACATCCATCAGTCCACTTGGCCTGCGATCGCAGCGGCCCAGCGCCATGATATGGGCGTCTTTATCATCAGCCCGTCGGATAAAGGGGGGCACCTCTACAACCCGCCCCAGCGGCTGGTGGATCTCTGTCAGCCCTTGAGCCCGATGGTGTTCAATGACCTGTTCTGCCTCAGCCGTTCCCAGGTGCATACCCTCAGCATCGGTGCGGCCCGGCCCACCGACTTTGACGAACATCTGGCGGTACTGCCGTTAATTGACCAGGCCGATGAGCTGCTGCCGCCGATTTTGGCGCGGTTGGAACAGGCTGCGATCGCAACCCTGGGCGAAACCTGGTACAAAACCTGGGATCAGAACTTACCGGCGCTTGAAGACACCCCTGGCCAGGTCAACATCCCGGCGGTTCTCTGGCTGTACAACCTGCTCACCGCCTACGACCTAGAAGAATACGCCCAGGCCCGCTACGGCCTGCTGGGCAACGGCGGCCACTGGTTTCCGGGCAAGAAGGTTGACCCCGAACAACTGCCCCAACTGCGGGCCTGTTTGCAGGGACATCCCCACTGCGATCGCATCCTCGCCTGCCTCAGCGAGATGCATGATCGCCTCAGCGGTACCCCAGTTAAGCGCCTGTCCCAGTCCTAAATCGGCAAATCCGCCCGAGGGTCTAGGGTCTCAACTTGTCGCAGCTCTTCGTACAGCGCTTTCTCCCGATCGCTGAGCACACTGGGCACCACAATCTCAATCTCAACAATTTGATCTCCCCGGCGATCGCGCCCGACAGGATAGCCCTTACCCGCTAACCGCAGGTGGCGGCGGGACTGCACCCCCGGCGGAATGTTCATTTGCACCGGGCCATCTAAGGTCGGTACTGCGATCGCACCGCCCAACGCCGCCTCACTCGGGGTCAACGGCAAACGACAGACCACATCATTGCCCTGGAGCTGGAAGTAGGCATGGGGTTCCACCTCAATCCGCAAATAGAGATTGCCGCCGCCAATCCCCTGACCCCGCAGTCGAATTCGCTGACCGGTAAACATCCCCGGCGGCATATTCACCTCCAGAGATCGACCATCTTCCAAGCGCACCCGCTCTCGGCCTCCAATCAAGGCTTTTTCTAGGGGGACAGTCAGGGTCGCTTCCGCATCTCGACGGCTGCCGTTGGCTGCTGTGCCATTCGTGGCGGTGCGATGGGGGGCTGTTCGGTTAGCTGCAGTTCGCTCAGCCCGAGGGGACTGCGGGGCAGCGCCATACGCCTGGGAAGCCTCCGTCTGGTCTGAGCCTGGATCGGCCTCCTGACCCGGTTCGGGACGGGGCTCTGTCCACGCCGTTGTCCTCGGGTCTGGGGTTGCCGGGGGCGGTTCTGGGGCTGTACGACCATTGGCTCCTGCCGGGCTGGGGGCACGGCGGCGATTTAGCAGTTGGTCAATAAAACTGTTGAAGTCAGAGAAATTGGCGAAGTCATCCCCGCTCTTTTCGACCCGTCGCCGTAGTCCTCGCAGCCCCTGAAAGCCCTTTTGATTCCAAAAACTGCTGAACTCTTCGTACTCCGCCCGTTTTTCTGGGTCAGACAGCACTTCATAGGCTTCTCCGAGCTGCTTAAATCGCTCCTCAGCCTCATGATCTCCGGGGTTAAGGTCGGGGTGGTAACGGCGAGCCATCTGGCGATAGGCCCGCTTTACCTCAGCCCCCGTGGCGTTTCTGGCAACCCCCAGAATTTCGTAGTAATTCCGAAAGTCTTGCATGGACGGAAATTGCCCCTCAGTGGGCTTTACACAGGACAGAGTGGGGGGCTGTTGGCCGTTGGCTATTGGCTGTTAGCTGTTGGCTCTTGTTCGTAGTTCCAACTAGCCGCGCTGGTCTAGAGCCACTCGTCTTCGTCGCCCCATTCATCATCGTAAGGCCGCGCGGGCGGGCGATTGGTTGCCGGACGCCCTGGCGGTGGCTCTGTTGGCCCCCGGCGACGACTGTCGGGGGGAGCGTTGCGATCATACCCGTTCGGGGGGGAGGCTGGTGGATTGTAGCCTGAACGGTAGGGATCGTCTGGCGGCGTCACCGGGGGCCGTCCATAGGGATCCGGCGGCGGTGCTGGGCGACCGTAGCTGTCTCCCCCATAGGGATCCCGAGGGGCGGGGGGGCGATTGTAAGGGTCGGAACCATAGGGATCCGCAGGTGCCGGGGGGCGACCGTAGGGGTCGGTGCTGTAGGGATCAGCTGGGGCGGGCGGCTGGCCATAGGGATCGCTGGCAGCGGGCCGCCCGTAGGGATCTGGCGGGGCCACCGGGGGGCGTCCGTAGGGATCTGGGGGGATGGCGGGTCGGCGGTTGTAGCCCCAGTCGTCATTGCCCCAGCTGGTGTCACCGTAGGGATCTTTGCTGCGATAGGGGTCGCGATCCCAGCTATCGTCACCGCTAAAGGTGCGCTTGAGGGTGCCGCCAATCTGGCTGAACAGGTCGCCGCCTTCTTCTTCCTGCTCGTCGTAGAGGTAGGCTTCTCGATTCAGTTCATAGATCTCATCTTGCAGATCAGCTTGGGAAATATCAATGCCCCGCTCGTCGCTGTTTTGCAGGCTTTCCCGCAGTTCTTGAATTAAGCTTTCAATCCGGCGTCGGCGATCGCGGGCAAACTGCATGCCAAAGTCTAGGGCCACTTCCCGCAGCACCCGTTCCGCCTGGTAGGTCAGGGCTTCAGCCCGGTTGCGCTTCTCCACGCGCTCCCGCTGTAGTCGATCGGTTTCGGCGGAGGCTTCTGCCTCCTGAATCATCCGCTCGACTTCCATTTCCTCCAGGTTTGAGGCATTCTGCACCGTCAGCCCCTGCTCTCGCCCGGTGGTCTTGTCGAGGGCCGACACCTGTAAAATCCCGTTGGCGTCAATGTCCAAAGACACCAGCACCTGGGGCACGCCTCGGGGGGCGGGGGGAATGCCCATCAGCTTAAAGCGGCCTAGGGACTTATTATCTGCCGCCATTTCCCGCTCACCCTGGAGCACGTGGACTTCAACGGTGGTTTGGTTATTTTCTGAGGTGGAGAAAATGTCCGAACGTCGCACCGGAATCGTGGTGTTGCGGGGAATCAGCTTTTTCATCACCCCGCCGATGGTCTCTAGACCTAGGGACAGGGGGGTCACGTCCAGCAGCAAGATGTCCTGGACTTCCTGGTTGAGGATGCCCGCCTGAATTGCTGCACCGATAGCGACCACTTCGTCTGGGTTAACGTTTTGATTTGGGGGACGCTTAATCAGCCCCCGCACCAGGTCTTGAACCATCGGCATCCGGCTACCGCCACCTACCAGCACCACATCATCAATTTGGCTGGGGCTGAGGTTGGCATCCACCACCGCCTGTTTCAGGGGCACCCGCAGCCGACTCAGCAAATCGCCACACATGGCGTCAAACTGGGCGCGGTCGAGCTTAG
>PXDR01000010.1 GCA_003566335.1 Cyanobacteria bacterium T3Sed10_344R1 | reverse complement strand
GGGGCTAGATAACCTGCTTTACACCCCCGATGCGGACTTCTCCTGCTTTGCTGATTTAGCCCTGACTAGCCCCAGCGATTACTACCGCGAAGGCCAAGGTTCTCTGATGCAGCTGGTGCTAACCCCCGGCGATCCGTTCATTAAGCAAAGCAACGATGCGATCGCACAGCACGTGCTCAAACAAGTGCAGGATCTCTTCCCCTCTGCCCGAGCCCTGAATATGACCTGGTACAGTGTGGTGAAACTAGCCCAGTCCCTGTACCGTGAAGCCCCTGGTATGGATCCCTTCCGACCCGCCCAGGCGACCCCCATTCCCAACTTCTTCCTGGCTGGCAGCTATACCCAGCAAGACTACATCGACAGCATGGAAGGGGCGACGATTTCGGGACAGCAGGCGGCGGAAGCGATTTTAGCCAACAGCCAATAGCCAATAGCCAACAGCCCCCTACCTCCCCTTTCCCATGTCCGACTGGCTAGAACACAGCGTATATGTCGATGTTGACGTCCCAATTGACTTTGTTTGGTCGCTTTGGTCTGACTTGGAGCAGATGCCGCGCTGGATGAAGTGGATTGATTCGGTGACGGTGTTGGCGGATAAGCCAGAGCTGTCTCGCTGGAAGCTGGCGACGGGGGGCTTTGAATTTAGCTGGCTGTCGCGGATCACCGGGATTCAAACCCATCAGATTATTCAGTGGGAGTCGGTGGATGGCTTGCCTAATCGTGGGGCGATTCGCTTTTACGATCGCAAGCAGGGCAGTACGGTGAAGTTGACGGTGGGCTATGCCATTCCGGGCTTGATTGGTCGGCTGATGGACAACTTGTTTTTGGGTCAGGTGGTGGAATCAACCTTGCAGGCTGATATGGATCGGTTTCGGGAGTATGCGATCGCAGCCCATGCCGACCCCAATCCAGCCACTCAAAATCCAGCTAAGCCAACCTAGGGCTTGGTGGCGGCAGGCTCTGCGCCCTAGGCGTGCCTTCGGGGGGATCGGTGATGACGGCTTTAGTACAGCGAACGGTGGCGGCATTAACAGCCCATCACCAGTTGCTCTGTGACAGCATCATTGGTCTAGAGACGGGGGCTGAGCGCCAGCAGTATGCCGTGGTGGTGCTGTTACGGCTGTTGACGGTGGCGATGCTTCAGCAGCGAGGTTGGTTAGGGGATCGCTGGTATTTGCAAAACCAGTTTGGTCAGAGTTTGCAGCAGGGGGCGCAGCAGTTTTTCCTGACGGTCTGGCAACCGCTGTGTTTTGATGGCCTAGCCGATTTGGGGCACAACCCGGCGGTGGGGCTAGGCCGGGGGTTGAAGTATTTGGGCGGGCCGTTTCTGCCCCATGCCCTAGAGCGACAGGCGGCGCAGCAGGGGGGCTTGGGCATTGCTGATGAGCCCTTTGCGGCGATTTTAGACTGGTTGGGCCATGAGAGCTGGCAGTTTTCCCCGGAGTTGCCGTCAGATAATCAGACGATTACCCTGCCGGTGCTGGCTGACGTGCTGGAGAGTTGGGTGAATCAGCAGGCCGGACTGGCCTACGTCACGCCCCAGCCTGTGGTGACCTATCTTTGCGATCGCACCCTGAATCAATGCCTGCTGCAGCAAATCAACGCCGTCACCGCTCAGCCGGTCAGCCAATTGGGGCAATTTTTGCAGAACCCCGATCCCCCCACCAGTCTATGGCTGCTCAACTCGCTGTTGCCTCGGTTAGCGGTGCTAGATCCAGCCTGTGGCTCTGGCAAACTGCTGCTGGCCCTGCTGCAACGGTTGACCCATTTCTTGGTGCGGCTGATTCAACGGCTGCCGCCTGGCGTGGTCTTGCCAGACTGGGTTCCCGATCCCGCCGAACCGGAAGCGGTACTGGTGACAGCGGTGCAGCGCCAGATCTTAAGCCGCAACCTTTATGGGGTTGACCAGCTTCCGGTTGCCCTAGAAATTGCTCGGACGCAGCTCCAGTGGCATTTGTTGGCCACTCAATCCCAGCCCCATCCCCTGCCTGACTTGGGGGTGAATTTGCTCAGTGGCAACGCCCTGATTGGCCTAATTCGGGTGGATGAGCAGGCGGCAGATCCGGCCAGTGGCTCCGATGCTGAGGCTCGTCAGGGGAATTTACTTCAGCCCCTAGCGGCCCAAGACTACCGCTCGGCCTTAACCCAGCGCCGCTTGAGTTTGGAGCGCTATCGGGGACAGTCTGAGCTGTTGGCGGAGTTGGCCCATTTGCCCGCCAGTGCCCAGTCTGATTTTTTGCGCCAGCGCTTAGCCGATATTCACCAGCAGGTGCAGCCCAAACTCGACCTGCTGCTGCTCCGGGAGTTTAGCCAAAAACTCGGGATTCGCTACCGTCAGCCTCGTCACCAGCCGCCGAAGCGCTTGTTGACCCCAGAGGATATGGCCGACCTGCATCCCGTTCACTGGGGCTATCACTTTCAGGAAATCATCGAAGACCAGGGGGGCTTTGATGTGGTGGTCACTTTGCCGCCCTGGGGGACGCTATCGCCTACGGTGACGGGATTCTGCCAAGCCTATGACCTGCTCCTAAAAAGCCAAGGGTTCACGCCCGAAGAGTTTCGGCAGCAGCGTCAGGACTTGCTGGCGAAAAACTCAGCCCTAGGGGCAGCCTGGGAGCAATACCAGAGTCAGTGCAGCTATCTGACGGACTATTTCCGCTCGGCAGACCAATATAGTCACCAGAGGGGAGCTGAAAAAGGGAATCGACCCCGACTGGACTGGCTCTTTTTAGAGCAATGCCTGAATTTACTGCGTCCCGGCGGCTTTGGCGGTCTGGTGCTAGATCAATCCTTTTGGCAGCACGATGGGGCAGCGGATCTACGGGATTGGCTACAGGCTGGGACGGCGTTAGATCCGGTGGCCTGCTGCCGCAATACTCAAGAGCTGTTTCCTCAGTTGTCGAAAAAACAGCAGCTTTGCCTGGTGAGCTTTGCCAAGGGGGGGACGACGGCCCAGCCCCGGCTATCCCAGCCGATAGAGACGGTGGCGGTGCTGGTGGCTTGGTGTGTGGATCAGGCCGATCGACCCAATGCCCTGGCGATATGATGGTCGATTTGGTTCTGGAGATGGCTGCGATCGCAGCGATTATCCAGCACAACATCAGCCTGGGCACACTTGTCAGCCAGGGGCATCTGGCTGTCGATCCGCTGCTGGGCTTGGGCCGGGCTGAGGCGATCTCGCTGGATCAAGCGCTGTAACTGCTGGGCCGGGTCGCAGGCCACCACCCAAATTTCGCTGACCAAGCCAGTCAGCCGGGCTTCAAACAATAGGGGAATGGCGTAAACCAAGGGCTGTTCGGGCGGATAGCTCTGGCTAACTTGGTCAAACCGCTGGCGCACAAAGGGGTGGATTTGCTGCTCTAGCCAGGTTTTTTCCCTGGGATCCTGAAAAATAATCTCTCCCAACCGGCGACGGTTGAGCTGGCCGTCTGGCAGCAGGATGTCGGTGCCGTAGCGGGTTGCGATCGCAGC
>PXDR01000614.1 GCA_003566335.1 Cyanobacteria bacterium T3Sed10_344R1 | reverse complement strand
CCTCGGGGGTGAGTCTGGCGCTGTTGTTCCAGACGTTGCAGCCGCTGTCGAAGCCGGAGCGGATTGCCAACATTGCGGACGGGATTGCGGCGATGAGTAATGAGGAAGCCCATTATTGGTTCGCTAAGGTCAGCAACGGCAAGAAGCGACCGGCGCTCAAGGCGATGCGGGTGCTGTTGGGAGACTAGACGGCGCGTTGGGCCGTTGATGATGAGCCTAGCCCGCCCTGATCGTTGAGGTAGTTCCCAGGCCACAGCCAGGTAGCGCTGTTCAAGCTGAGTACAGGCCAATGGCAAGTTGAATCGCTTGCTGAATGCTTTGCAGAGACTTGGCCCCCACGCTGCCGTAGGGGCCACGCTCTAGGTAGCGCTTTTCTACCGTGGTGATGAGATCGCTCATGGCTACAGAGTCTCGTTCTAGCCCCCCTTCTCCAGCCGGAATGAAAATACGGCAGGGGTTGCCCGATGACGCTTCTACATCCGAGGAGAAGGGAACGACTAGCAGGGTAGCGCTGTACTGGTTCCGCACGTCCATAGAAACGACGACTACTGGGCGCTTTTTGGTGTCGCCGCCCTGGCGCAGGGCTTTGGAAAGGTAAATCTCGCCCTGGTGGGGAAAGGATGCCATGATCATGCCGGGGGGGTGCCCTCCCAGGGGCTGTCCTCGTCCCACTGCTGGAGGGCGGCGTCTTGGGTGTCCTGAGCCCAGGTGGTTTCTGCTTGAAGGTCGCTCTGGGAGCGGGTCTGGTAAAACTGGTGCAGTTGGGCCTGTATTTGCTGGGCCTGCCACAGCCGCAGGGCTGCTTCGATGACCGCAGAGCGATTGTCTGACTGCTGATCAATAGCGTCGAGCAGGGCCGCATCAATCGTCACGGAAACCCGGCGTTTGGCTGACGACGACATAGGATTGTGTTACGTCTAGTAATACTGATTATCTTACTGCGATCGCACCATCACCAGCACACCATCACCAGCGCACCATCACCAGGGTCATGGTTGGCCCAGAAACGACACTAACCCTGTAGATCTCCCCGCCCCGCGTCTCCACATCTCTCCTTTTCTCTGTCAATAATTCAACGGTCTACCATGCCTGACCCCAAGCCCACCCGCCCTGCTGTGTTCATCGAGAAGATCTTCCCGGTGACGCTGCTGAATAAGCAGGTGTATTACGAGCATGGGGGCAACCCGTTTAAGGGGCTGCATCGGTGGTATTCGCGGAAGCCGCTGTCGTTTAGTCGGGCCAGTGTGTTGGGGTCGCTGCTGCCGGATACGGTGACGATGGAGGAGTTTGAGTATCTGCTGGGGCTGGAGCGGCGGTTGGGGGGGCTGCCGGATGACACTACTAAGCTCTACAAGACGCCACCGAGCCCGGAGCGGATTAAGCAGGTGCATGACCTGTGTGAGCAGACCTGGGGTACGCGAACGCCGACGGTGCTGGATGCGTTTGCGGGGGGTGGCAGCATTCCGTTTGAGGCGGTGCGGTATGGGTTGAATGTGCTGGCCAGCGACCTGAACCCGGTGGCGGTGGTGACGATGAAGGCGGCGATGGAGTACCCGCTAAAGTTTGGGCCGGATTTGCAGCATGACATTGACAAGTGGGTGAAGTGGGTTGGGGATGAGGCGGAAAAGCGGTTAGCGGATTTCTTCCCGTCCCAGGAGGGGGAGACGGTTCAGAACTATTTGTGGGCGCATACGGTAGTGTGTCCGAGTTGTGAGTCGGTGGTGCCGTTGAGCCCTAATTGGTGGCTGAGTAAGACGAGTAACTATGCAGGAGCAGGGAAAGAGCGAAAGGTTACGAGTGATTGGTATGCGGTGAAACCGATTCCAAATTCAGCAGAGAAGCGGGTGGATTTTGAGTTAGTGAAGGGGCGAAAAGGGAAAGGAAGTAAAATTCAAACTCCAGAAGGAGATTTTGAACCGAATGATTCGGCAACTTTAAGCCGTGGTGTGGGTAAATGTCCTAACTGCGACTCCATTATCGAAGACGAAATTATCAAAAAACAGTCCAGTACTATTGGATTAGGGCATCAACTGTATGCAGTAGCTTGTCGACGCGGTGAAGGAGAATTAGAGTTTAGAGTTCCTGTTGGACAGGATACATTAGCTGTTGAGAAGGCAGAGGCTCAATTATCTATCTTTCAGTCAGACAGTGAAACATCTCTTTTAATTCCAGACATTGAAATTCCGTATAGTCACCTAATACATGAGCGCAATGCTACAGCGGAACTTGGCTTGACTCATTGGCATAAATTCTTTAATCCTCGACAGCTTTTAACTTTGGCTACTTATACGCAAGTTATTAATACTGCAAAACAGAAAATCGTATCTCAGTATGAACCAGATAAAGCAGAATCTGTACTTGTTTATCTGGCATTTTTGCTAGATAGATGTGTTGATAAAAACTCTCGTCTTTCTCATTGGCAAGCGGGAAGAATCGGGCCGAAGAGGGCTACCACACAACACAGTTTGAATTTATTTTGGTGCTATCCCGAAACAAATGGTGCTGGAGAACTTTGGCGTACATGTGGTGAGGATATCGGCAAGGAATACTTAAAGCTTTGTGAATTAATTAATATAGATGACTCCTGGATAAAAGTTGGCAAATCAGATGCTTTTGAAACACAGAGCATTGTTGTAGATGAAGCTTCAGCAGAAAACTTGCAACATGTTCCTGATAAATCCTTGGATGCTGTAGTTACCGATCCTCCTTATTACGGAACAATCCTGTACTCCGAAATTGCTGATTTTTTCTACGTTTGGCAAAAGAGAATTTTAGGAGATGTTTTACCAGAGCTGTATATCGCTGAACTCACCGACAAAGATCGAGAGGCGATCGCCAACCCTTCTCGCTTCCGCAATATGGGCGAGTCAGCCGAAGAACTCGCCAACCGCGACTACGAAGCCAAAATGGCCCTGGCCTTTGCCGAATACTTCCGCGTCCTCCGCGACGACGGGGTGATGACCGTCCAGTTCAACCACAAAGACTCCGGTGCCTGGGACGTACTTGCCTACTCCCTGATCAACGCAGGCTTTGAAATCACCGCCAGTTGGGCCGTCAGCACCGAGAACCCGCAAAACCTGCACCAAGCCCAGAAAAACTCCGTCTCCAGCACCGTGCTCCTCGTCTGCCGCAAGCGCGACCCCAACGCCGGTTCCGCCTGGTGGGACGACCTGCGGCCCGAACTCGCCAACCTAGTCGAACAACGCGCCCCCGAATTTGAAGCCAACGACATCAGCGGCATCGACCTTTACCTCAGCGCCTTTGGCCCCGCCCTCAACGTCTTCAGCCGCGCTTGGCCCGTCCTCGATAGCACCGGAGCCGAAATGCGGCCGGAAGTCGCCTTCGGAGAAGCCCGAAAAGCGATCGCAAACTACCGCTTCCAAAAACTGCTGCAAACCAGCACCGCCGGATTTGACCCCCTCACCCAGTGGTACATCCTGGCCTGGGACGCCTTCCGCGCCCGAGAATTCCCCTT
>PXDR01000090.1 GCA_003566335.1 Cyanobacteria bacterium T3Sed10_344R1 | reverse complement strand
TTTTGCAGCTTGCGGCAGCGGCAGGCATCCCCGCTGAAGACATTGGCCCCATGTTGCAAGACGGGATGCCGCCAAACCGGGCCGAACCCGAGCAGTGGCAAGCCCTGGCCGAGGCGCTGCTCGCTTGGCGGGATGACTGTCTACACCACGGTTTGCTGAGCTATGGGGTAATGACTGAACTGTACTGGCGCTACCTGCTGCCCCATCCCCAGTACCAACGGCAACTGCGCCAGCGCTACTGCGGTCTGTTGATGGACGATGTGGACGAATACCCGGCGATCGCCCGGCACTGGGCTGAAACCTTGCTCGATGCTGGGGTGCCTTGCGGCTTCACGGCGAATCCTGAGGGGCAGGTGCGGTTGGGGTTGGGGGCAGATTTCGACTATTGGTCTGAACTCCAACGTCGCTGCCAGGTGGAAACCCTGCCGCCGCCACAAAATACCCTGGCCTATGCCTGGGCCGATACCCTCGTGGGCTGGCTGCAAGATCCCAGCAGTTTGCCCCAACTGGCCGATCCCTTTTTCGCCATCCAAACCACCACACGGGGTCAACTGCTGCGTCAAACTGCCGAAACCCTGGCCGCTGCGATTCACCAAGGTCAGGTTGAGGCGGACGAGGTGGCGATTATTGCCCCCGGCATCGACGCCATTGCTCGCTATAGCTTGATTGAAATTTTGCAGGAGCGGGGGATTGCGGTCAGCCCCTTGAATGACCAGCGGCCCTTGAACAGTTCTGCGTTGGTGCGATCGCTGCTGACCCTCCTGGGGCTGGTGTATCCCGGTCTAGGGCGGCTGGTCAGTCGGGACGACGTGGCCGAAATGCTGGTGGTGCTGAGCCAAGCTGCCGAGACCAGCCCCAGCAGCGTTCCCCAGTCCTGGATGGATCGGGTGCGGATTGACCCGGTGCGGGCAGAGTTAATTGTCGATCACTGCTTCGTCTCTGATGTGGCCGCGCCCAAACTGCTGAGCGCCGATCACTTTCCCCGTTGGGATCGCCTGGGCCATGCCGCCAGCCAAGCCTACAGCGAAATTTTGGACTGGCTGGATCAGCAGCAGGAACAGCAGCAGCAACGCCTGCTGAACACACCGATGATGTTGCTCGATCGGGCCATCCAGCATTTTTTCTGGCGGACGAGCGCCCTGCCTACCGACCACCTAGCCACCCTGCGGGAGCTGATGGAAACCGCCGATCACTTTTGGCAGGTGAGCCAACGGCGGCAGATCCCCTTAAATCGTCGCCCTGATCCTGGCCCATCTGCGGATCTGAGTGAGAGTCCTGTGGGGCTGTTTATCCAGATGTTGCGCCGAGGCACCGTCAGCGCCAATCCTTATCCCGCCCGTCCGCTGAACCCCCATCGTGGGGTGACCCTATCCACAATTTTTCAGTATCGGGCGCAGCGCTTGAGCCACCGTTGGCAGCTTTGGCTCGATGCTGGGTCGCCCCGCTGGTTGACCGGGACGGCGGCCCTGGTGGGCTCGCCGCTGTTTTTGCAGGGCTGGTCGGGGCGTCCCTGGACGACTTCGGATGAAGAGGCTGCCAATGAAGCCCGCCTAGCTCGGGTGGTGCAGGATCTGTTGGGTCGGGCGACGGAGCGGGTGTATCTCTGCCACAGCGACCTATCCACCAACGGTCAGGATCAAATGGGGCCGCTGCTGACTTGGGTTACGGCTACGACTAACCCCACGGATGACGCCCTGACCTCGACTGTCCTTGAAGTCTAGTTCTTCCGCGCCCCGTTTGCTCTACGCTGGAGCGTGACGCCCTAATAGCCGCCCAAACTGCCTCGCCGTTTTGCCTGGCGCTCTGCCCAGCGGAACACGACCACTCCCAGGGCGAAATAGACTAATCCGTTTGCGATCGCAATGCCCATCCGCCCCGGATCTAACCCAACCCCTCGGGCCATCAAGTCCCGCAGCAGGCCAGTGCTGGGCAGCATCGGCAATAGCTGACTAATCCAGCGCAGCGGCCCATCCCATTCTTCGACTGGGGCTGCCAGCAAAAACAGCAGCACAAACTGAAAAATTCCCAGCACCTGCTGCACCCGCTTAAAAATCAGGGCCGTCGCCCCCATCAAAAAGGCCAAACCATAGGCGGCCAGCAGCAGGGTGCCCAAGGGCAGGATCAACATTACGGGAAACTGCAGCCGACTACCGGTGATCCCCATCAGTAAAAACAGCACCACCAGAATTAAACTCATCCGTAGGGCTAGACTAGCCACCGCCCGGGCCAGAAATACCTTCGGGGCTCCAAACGGCGACAAAAATACCTGCTCTAACGTGCCGGTCTGGGCCTCGCTTTGCAGGCCAATGGCGATGTCATTGACGATGTACAGCACCAGGGTCCACAGCACATAGCCCACGACCACGGCGTCGAGGCGATTGCCCAGACCCATTGATGGCCCCGCCATATACTGGGCGCTGAGAAACAGGCCGTAGAACACCGAAGTGATGATCACTAAGCCCCCAATGGCTTCCGCCGGGTAGCGCAAAAACTGAATCCAGGTGCGCTTTAGCTCAGCGACGAAGAGAGGTAGCAGAGTCATCGGCAGTATTTACCAGGGTGAGAAAGACTTCGGTCAAATCAGGCTGATGGCGATGGATGCTATCAATGGGCAAGGGCTTCAGACAGTCCAGCAGTGCGTAAAGATCCACGGCATCGCCGCTATAGGTGAGGTGATCCGGGTGAATCTGGGCTCCCAAATAGGACAGCTTTCCCAGCCGGTCTGGCCCCAATGCCTCTTCCAGTCTTTGGTCTGGCCCCAGGGCTAACACGAGCCGATAGGTATTGCCTGCAAATTGACGGATCAACGCCTGGGTCGGCTCCATAGCCACGATTTGCCCCTGGCGAATCACCGCCACCCGATCCGAAAGTTCTTCGGCAACGTCCAGTTGGTGAGTGGTGAGCAAGATGGCGCAGCCTTGGGCAGCAATGGTGCGTACCAGTCCCTTCACCGTTTGGCTGGCTTCTACATCCAGGCCCAGGGTAGGTTCATCCAGCAGCAGTAGGCGCGGTTGATGCACCAGGGCAACTGCAATTGCCAGCTTTTGCTGCATTCCTCGGGAGAGTTTCTGGACAGGCGTCGTCGCCTTGTCCGTCAGACCAAACTGGGCCAGCAGTTCTCGCCCCTGCCGCCGCGCGGTTTTAGCTGCCATGCCCCGCAGCACGCCGAAATATTCCAGGTTTTCAATCGCCGTCAGCCGCCAGTACAGGTTGCGGTTGCCCTCTAGCACTGCCCCCACCCGCGCCAACGCCTGGGGCTGCCGATGGGGGTCTAGTCCGCTAATTCGCACCGCCCCCCGATCAGGCCGAATCAACCCGGCAATCATCTTAATCGTGGTGGTTTTACCCGCCCCGTTTGGCCCCAAAAATGCCAGAACTTCCCCGGCAGCAATTTCTAAGTTCACTCCCCGCACGGCCTCAAACCGGCCTTTGCCCCGGCCATAGGCTTTGTGCAGGTCAATGGCTGAAAGTGCGATCGCA
>PXDR01000574.1 GCA_003566335.1 Cyanobacteria bacterium T3Sed10_344R1 | reverse complement strand
CAGCTTTGATTTGGGGTTTGGTGGCTTTAGGGTCAACCTCAAACACGTACTGGTTGTTCTCCAGTAGCAGGGTTGCTTTTTCGGTGACGATGGGACGACGTAAGATATCGACCAATGTGCGGGAATCGGTAGCGCTAGTCACTGTAAACCTCCTGAATCTTTTCGAGGGCGGCTGCGGTAACTACCACGCTGTCGGCAGCTAGCAGATCATAGATATTAAGGTGGATCGCGGCAATTAGCTTGACGTTGCTAATGTTGCGAGCCGAGAGGTAGACGTTATCGTCAACTTCGTCGGTAATCATCAGGATTTTGCCGCTGGGATCAATGCCCCAGCGTGCGATCGCATCTAATAAGTCTTTGGTTTTAGGCCGAGGCAGCTGTTCAGCGAATTCTTGCACGACCACCATGTCGTCTAGGCGACCTTGGAAAGCAGTCCGCAGAGCCAAGCGCCGCTCCTTGCGGTTCATCTTGACGCTGAAATCCCGAGGCTTTGGCCCAAAGATCACACCGCCGCCCCGCCATAGGGGAGAACGGATAGACCCAGCGCGAGCGCGGCCAGTCCCTTTCTGCCGCCAAGGCTTGCGCCCCCCCCCGCGCACTTCAGCGCGAGTTTTGGTGGAAGCCGTACCCTGACGGGCATTGTTCTGCTGACGCACTAGCGCCCGGTGCACGATATGGGCCGCCGTTTCTTCTTTTGCCACTTTTAGATCTAAAGTGGCCTGTCCGGCATCTTGGCCTTGCCAGTCTTTAATTACGCAATCAACCATGTCTCTTTTCCCTGCTTTGGGATTCTTGCTCGTGGGGGTGAGTCGGCAACGGAGCCTAGAATTAACTCAAGTCTTAGCTATCGATTCTTAGCTATCGATCTACTTAGTCGCTTTACCGGCCAACGCGGTTGGTGGCAGCAATACTGAGTAAACCACCCGGCTTTCCGGGCACTGCGCCTTTGATCAGCAGCAGGTTCTGCTCCGCATCGACCTTCACCACTTGAAGTTTGCGAGTGGTGACTTTCTCGCCACCCATCCGACCTGCCATCCGCTTGCCGGGATAAATCCGACCGGGAGTCGTACCTGCCCCCGTAGATCCAGGCTGACGGTGGTTCTTAGAACCGTGGGACATTGGCCCTCGGCGGAAGTTGTGCCGACGCTGGTAACCGGCAAAGCCGCGACCAATGCTGACGCCGCTGACATCCACGAGTTGACCCGCTTCAAATCGCTCTGCAGTGACCTGTTGGCCCAGCTCAAACTCGTCAGCGCTCTCCAAACGATATTCTTTCAAATGCCGTAGGGGAGAAGCTTGGGATTTGGCCAGGTGACCCAGCTCAGGCTGAGTCAAACTCTTAGCCCGAGTTTCACCAAAGCCCAACTGAATGGCGGTGTAGCCGTCAGTTTGCGCTGTCTTAATCTGCGTGACCACGCAAGGCCCAGCCTGAATAACGGTGACGGGAACCGCGTTCCCCTCATCGTCGAAAATCTGGGTCATGCCCAGTTTGGTCCCAAGAATACCGACAGACACAGCTCTAGTCTCCGTTTTGACACGCAACAAACCCAGCAAATCTAAATTCAGGCTGAACTCATCAGCTTCACCTGACCTAAATTTGCAGTCTTCCACCACAGACCCGCCAGAGAACTACAGCCCTCCTATATTTTCTAGGAAATGCTGCAGATATCTTCGTTCGTCCGGGCCGCTAAGCGGCTCTTTTGGTAAAGAACAATTGCCTTTAGGGACGCAGGATATGCTCCCTAACTTTGGCAACTCATGTCGTCTTCGGACTTGAGCGATGACGCCCAGTATCCTTATTTTGGCGACAATTAAACATCATACACAGGTCATGGGGGTTTGTCCAACAGGGTCTGCAAAAATCGGCAAAAAATTTGCTGGCTTAGGGCTGAAGGCGGGAAAATTTAGTCCGATCGGTGTCTGAGAGCAGTAGACATCCAAGATAAGATGCAGACAGGACGCCCAGATACCCCGCGATGGAGACCTGACGGAGTTCAGTCCGCTAGCGGCGGTGTAAACGCCTTGAGTTGCGCAACTGTAAGTTAAGGAAGTTAAGGTTCGCAACTATGCGTACAGGGCTATCCGAACATGACTGTTCACAGAGTTATTAGCAATTAAGTAGATAGGGGCGGATTATGGCGTTGCTGGCAACGGGTAAAAAACTGCTGCGGGAAATTGAGCAGTCTGGCGCGATCGCAATTCAAGCTCCCCTGGAAGGCGGCTTTGAGGGACGCTACATTAGGCGGCTGCGCGCATCCGGCTATGAAGTCGTCCATATGACGGCCCGAGGCTTGGGCGATCTTTCGGCTTACCTCATGGGGATCCACGGGGTACGTCCCGCTCACCTGGGCAAAAAGAATATGGATCAATCTGCGGTGGGGGACGTGTACTACCTACCGCCGATTTTGAGCTACCGCCTGGAGTCCCTACCGCCCAAATCCAAGAAATCAAAAGGGGTGTTGCTGTGGTTGATCGAGGGCCACATCCTCTCCCGACCAGAGTTAGAGTACTTGGCCACTCTGCCGAGTCTCGATAGCCGCATCAAGGTTGTGGTTGAAGTCGGCGGCGATCGCACCTTTAGCTGGCAACCACTAGGCAAAATGCTGGGCGCCGCTTAGTGCGGGCAGGATCAGCGCTTGAAAAAGCTAACAGCCAATAGCTAACAGCCAATAGCCAGTCCCACAGCTACACCCCAATCCTGCCTTCACAATCCCGAGCCTGTTCCATCCCCCGACGGAGCAGGCTCTACATTTAGCCTGTCTCCCCGCACAGTAACTTTGTTCTGCGCTAAATATGGGGCAGACCGCTGGGATCACTAGCCCTTAAGGGTTTGATTCCTAGGGCCAAGTCTGGCTTTTCTGCGGGAAAATCTCGTCATTTTTCAAAGATCCCACTAGCATAGGGGAGTGAATACTTCCCTGCGATCCCCGCTGCAATCCCTACAGGCAGGTCACTGGTTCAAGCTGATTTGTGGAGCCAGTTATCAGCATTTACCTGCGGTGCGTAATCTCTCTTTGATTTACGCCCTAGCCGGGGCTGACTGTATTGACGTTTCAGCCGATGCTGCCGTGGTCGCAGCAGCCCAGGAAGGGGTGGCAGCAGCGAAAGTCTTGGCCCAATCATCTCGGGACGTCACGGCTTATGCCTCTGGTTCAACGCCCCCGGCTCCCTGGCTGATGATCAGCCTCAATGACGGGGAAGATCCCCATTTCCGCAAAGCCACGTTTGATCCCCAGCACTGTCCGGCAGATTGTCCCCGTCCCTGTGCCGACCTTTGTCCGGCAGCGGCGATTCCTCCAGCCACTTCATCGGAGGCGTTCCAGGGCGTGGTCGCCGAGCGCTGCTATGGCTGTGGGCGCTGTCTGCCCGTATGTCCCCTAGGCTTGATTCAGACCCAGGCGTATCAACGGTCCGTAGGTGCGATCGCACCCCTACTCGCCACAGTAGACGCCGTCGAAATCCACACCCAGGTCGGGCACTTCGACCAGTTCCAGCGCCTCT
>PXDR01000449.1 GCA_003566335.1 Cyanobacteria bacterium T3Sed10_344R1 | reverse complement strand
TGTCCTAACCTATATCTGCCGTATTGGAGCCCTGGTCAGACACACTGCTTTTGATGCCGAAATCGCACGCTTCACCATAGGCACAACTGCCACAGATTGTTTCAGATGGCGTTGGCGTAAAGTCACCGCCGAGAATTCTGTCGATCAGGATTGCCGCTTGAGACTCGATGTCTGCGAGTTCCCTTGGGTTGAAGGTATGCAGTTGATGGTGACGCAGATAGGCTAGATGGGCTTGAGGCTTACGGGTGGCATGGCTGTAGGCCCAGACTTGGAACTGGTGATGCTTGGGGTTGATGGTCTGGTCAGTTTTGAAGTCGAGCACATAATCTTCACCGACTAGATCAACCACCCCATTCAGGGTGAGGCCACAGAACGGTAGAGAAATGGGCTTTTCCCAATGGCGTGCAGCAGCGCGATAGGGCGCATAGACCTCGGCTTGGCGGAAGTGTTGGGCTAAGGTGAACGCTTCCTCGACCACACTCAGCGGTAGATCGGGAGCCGTTGCGGCTAGGGACTCGACCGCCTGGATGTCTAGCTCTAGGGCTTTGTGAGTCAGCCTGCCGATTTCCCGGCCTAGACTGGGGGCGCTGGTGCCCTGGATGTAGCCGGGGTGTCCATCGATGTGGCGCAGCCTAAATTGATGGGGGCAAAGGGCATAGTCAGTCAGGGCCGTCACCGGGAGATCAGATAAGCCCGTGGTGACCAGATGGAGCAACGTCTGTTGGGGCAGGGGTGGCAGGTCGGGGGCGGTGGGGGCAATTGGGTGGGCCAGGTCTGGCTCAAACGAGATCGGCGAGGGGGGGACTAACCCCTCCAGTCCCGGCTGCAAGATATCTAAGCCCCCACCCGTCGGTTTGGCGGCGGTAAGAATCAGGCGATCCCTGGCCCGAGTCATACCGACATAGAGAATTCGCTTACTCTCTTCTGCCTCGTCGGCTTTTTTACGCTGCTCTAGCAGGGTGTAGAGGGCCGACTTTTGCTTTTCACCATCCTCATCCTCTAGCTTCAGGGCGACGCCGAGTTCTGGGTCGAAGCGCACCAGGGGAGCGTTGGGGGGAGATTGACGGGTCAAGTCTGTGATGATCACGACTGGCCACTCTAGCCCTTTAGCGCCGTGGACAGTGATTAAGCTGACCGCATCGCCTCCGGCTAGGGCCGGGCGAGGCACCTTGACCTCAGCAGCCTGCAACCGCCGCAGGCGACGAACAACGCTGAGAACGTCAAAGCTGCCCGCTTCCAGTGTTCGCACTAGGCTGCTGAAGCCTTGCCAGTCGGCTAGTCGGCGGTCTGCCCCCGGTAAGTTAGCGATCACGGCGGTGTAGCCAGTCAGTCGATCGCTGAGCTGGAGCAGTCGAGTCGGGGCTTCAGTGCGCCGAGCGATCAGCAGCTCAGCCAAGATGTCTTTTGCCCGACTTAGGGCTGGGTTTAGGCTGGTGCGGAGGTGCTTCCACCAACTCGTGTGCTCGGGCAGGCTTTGGGCAAAGGTATAGAGCGTGATGTCGTTGACGGCAAAAAAGGGACTCCGCAGTACCGCCGCCAAGGCTAGATTGTCGCTAGGGTCGGCTAAGCATCGCAACATGGCCCCAGCATCTTTGGCTTCGCGGGTGTCGAGCAGACTGCCGCCGCCAGCCTGCAGGATGGGAATGCCACGGGCTGCGATCGCATTCCCATATAGCTCTAGCGGATCCCAGGTACGCGCCAGCACGGCAATATCGCTGGGCTGAATCTCCCGCAACTTGTCGCTGGGCTTATCGTGAACCAACAGCTTGGTCGACAGCATGTCGGCTACCAGGTCAGCGATTTTCTGAGCTTCTACCCGCCGCAGGGCTTCAACATTGGTATCTATCCCCTCATCTTGCCGATACTCATCATCTACCGTCACCGTGTAGAGCTGAATTTCTGGGACGGGATCTAGGACTTCCTGGCGGTGGGCGTCCAGGGGTTGATGGAGGTCGGCCAGGACAGGGGCAAACACCTGGTTAATCTGGGTGATCAGCGCTTGGTGGGTGCGGAAGCTGAGGCTGAGTTCGACCGGGGCGTCGTTAGGGTGAATCCGATCCTGCCAGGCTTGAAACACCCGCACATCTGCCCGCCGAAAGCCGTAGATCGACTGCTTAACGTCTCCGATGATGGTGAGGGTGGCGTTAGCGGTGAGCTTCTCCAGGAGCTGCCCCTGGATGGGGTTAGTGTCTTGAAATTCATCAACTAGGAAGACCCGCCAGCGCTGGGCGTAGTAATGCTGCACGGCTGGATCTGCGAGGGCTTTGAGGGCATAGACTTCGAGATCGTTGAAGTCTAGGATGCGCTGCTGCTGCTTGGCTTTTTGCAGGAAGTCCCGTGTCCAGGTGAAGGCTCCGCGCAGGTTGGGCAATAGGGCATCAGTCTGGTCATCATAGGCGTTGGGCTCCAGGGTGATAAGCCCAGCTTTTTCTGCGGCCTTTGCCCGGTCGCGCAATGCCCTGATCGCGTCCTTCACCTCAGTCAGGACTTCCTTACCGCCCCAGTTCTTTTGGCTGCCGACGTTGACCTTCAGGCTGCGGAAGATATCCAGAGACTGGGGAACATGGCCTGATTCAAATAGGGCAACCGCCTCCAAAGCCGCCGCCCGGTGTTCCTCTAGTTTGTCGCCAGGCGCTTCATGGGCTTGCAGAAAGTGTTGGCTGCTGAGCCAAGCCGGGTCGCTTAGCAGTGCTTCTAGAGCCTGACGTTTCATCTGCTCTACCCAGGGCAACCAGTCACTGCGGTCTTTCTCTAGGGCTTGGGTTGCGGTGAGCGGATCGCTCAACAGAGCCTGTAACCCGTCCCGCATCAGAGAATAGGGGATGCCCTGATACAAGTGGCTGGGCAGTTGGGCCAGGGCATCGGCAAAGACATCGGCTTGCCAGATCGGGCTTTCTAGGTCGTCCTGCACCGCAAAGTCAGGGGGGACGCCAGCAACGGCGTAATGTTCACGGCAAATGCGGGCAGCTAGGGCATGGAAGGTGCTGATTTGGGCGGCTTCCAGCTCAGCCAGCAGGTCGGGGTTATGGCCCATTGATTCAGCGATGGTGGATCGGATGCGCGATCGCAGTTCGGCTGCCGCCTTTTCAGTAAAGGTGACCGCCACAATTTCCAGGGGCGAGAATCCTTGCTTCTGCTCTAGAAAGTAGCGGTATCGCTCCGAGAGCATGTGAGTCTTGCCGGTGCCTGCACCTGCCGTGACCACCACGCTTTTGGGACTGTAGGCAGCCCGCTCTTGTTGTTTAGTCAGTCCCATGGGAAATCTCCTTGCGGCTGATCCGGTCGCCCTGGCGACAGAGGGCATCAAAGTCACAGTAGGTGCAGGCTGCTTTGGCTTTATCGGGCTGCACTGGATAATGCCCTGTTGCTAGGTGGGCTTTGCAGCGCTCAATAGCGGCGGGCAATTCATGCTGGGGTGCCTTCGACGAGAGCGGTATCTTCTTTTTGCCCCGAATCGAATAGTAGTAGGCATCGGCAATGGACTCATCCGCAAATAGGGCTGGGCC
>PXDR01000384.1 GCA_003566335.1 Cyanobacteria bacterium T3Sed10_344R1 | reverse complement strand
CCTCATTGGGGTAGCTTCTTTCACCCAGAACAAGATCGAGTAATCTCAGTACGCGAGGCAGCTCGCATCCAATCATTCCCGGATCACTATGTTTTTACGGGAAGCGTTACCCAGCAGTACGAGCAGGTCGGCAATGCGGTTCCACCGCTTATGGCGAAAGCTATTGGGGAATCAATCAAGTTAGCAATAGGTAACTGAAATATGGTGCAAAGACCCAATAAGGACATTGTTGAAATATTTGGATACGCACCAGATGATTTGTCTAATACAAGCCGAAGCTTGTGGAATTTAGGAGCATGTCCATTCATCGAAAAGGCATGTACCAAAACAAACCATGACAAAACTATTACCTATGGAACATGCAGTGTCACCTCTCCTTATGGAGACTGCATTATCTGCCCCAATCGCATGTATGAAAACCACTATGCGTCATTGAGAAGGGTGTCAAATGATGTATTTGGAGATAGTTTTGAATTCCTAACCTATGAGGAATATATTCCACGCCGAAATGATCTGCCAGAATGCATAGTTGCTCTAGGTCGAACATCTGGTAAAGAAGTAAAATTAGGAACAAGCCTCTCCATGGACTGGGTATTAGCTAAAATCAGCCATGGAGACCTGATCGAATACGTAGGTATTGAAGTTCAAAGCATCGACATTACTGGGAATTATCGTGACAACTGGTATGCCTACAAAAACTTAACTCCATCAGACATGCTAATTCCCCGATCGGAACATGGCATGAACTGGGCTAATGTTCATAAACGTTTAATCCCTCAGTTGATTCGTAAGGGACTAATCTACTCCAGATCAAATTTGGTTGCGAGTGGCCTATATTTCGTGCTCCTGGATATTGTGTGCCGAAAATTTGAAGAAATTATAGGAGCCGATATCCCGCTTGTGGATACACGCGCACCAGACGCTTTGACAGTTCACACCTACTCTTTATCTAGTCCAGTTGAACATGGACAACAGCGTCATCTTATTTTTGAGCGAGAGTTACGGTTTGAACTTGAAGAGTTTTCTGGCCGATTTATAGCTGGTGCAAATCTCCCATCAGGAGAGAACTTAGACAATGCCGTGCGGCGCGTGCTGGGCTTAATCTAGTTGGATATCAGCAATCAGCGCTACCCTGCCCAAAGTGCTCTATAGCCACCCTCTACCCCTTCAACACCTGCGATAGCTCCCCATTCATCATTGCAATTCGTGGATTGGCCTGAATCGCTTGATAATAGCGCTGCTGCTGAGGTGTGCCGTTTTCGTCTGGGCGCAGCAATGCTTGGGCTTGCTCTAGCAGTTCATTCGCCTGCTCCAGGGTGATGGGCTGCTTCTTATTGCCCACTGCCTCATCAATTTCGACGATGAACTGGGACATGGGCCGTAGCCAGTCAAACCACTCGTCACTGATCACTAGCTGAAAAAACGCCCCCGTGGACTTAATTCGACCATGGTGGCGCTCATAGGCAATGCGCTCTGTATCTAGCAGCGCTTTGTGCAGGCGCAGCAGCCCAGTTCTCACTTGGCGCAGTTTTTCAAAAGCAGTGTCGAGGGGCAAGGAAGACATAGCGGTTACCGGAGGCTGACCAGGTTTTACAGAGTAGTTTCCCCATCTAGGTTAAAACACTGTCATCCCCTTTCGGCCCGACCACCAGCGCTGCTGGTTGTTCTAGTGCCACTGCGTCAGCCCAGTCCGGTTCTGCCTCAGCAAAGAGGTCATCCACAGAAAGGGTCATGTCTGCCTCTGGCGATAGATCCGCCGCCCTATCCTCTGGCTCAGAGGTTGGAACACCGTGGAGGGACTGGGCAGGCGTCATTCCCACAAAGTCCAGCGCCTCTGAATTGGGGTTAGGGTCAGGTTCCCCTGCGATCGCACTTCCAGACTCCGAACCCGCTCCCCCCCCGACAGATTCGGCAGTCGGGGCAACCTCAGGCTCCTTCGCCACCACCGACGGGATTCCCCCCGGATCAAACGCCACCAGTGCTCGCTCAATCGCCACCATCCGCCGCTCTTGGTCACGACTAATCCCCGCCACCGTATTGCCCAGCCCCGGCGCATTCCAGCGCTGAGTATCGGGATCTAAAAAGGCCCGAGTCCGCGCCCACAGGATCGCCTCATCCCCAGCCATGCCCAGACTATGGGCTTCCGCCAGCCAGTCTAGATAGCCCTGGCGTCCTAAAGCTGCGGCGGGGGCTTGATTAGCCAGGTCAATGCCGTTGAGCAGTTCGGGCAGATTTAGGGTTAAGCCTATGGTCGAAGCCCGCTGCTCTAGGGTGCGGGTCTGGTTTTTCAGCCGCTGGAGCTGGCGACGGTCAGCCTCTTCCGGGCTGCTGGCTCCATGCTGGTAGGAAAAGGTGCCCAGGTTCCACACGCCATTGCCAGGATCGACATGGCCGTAGAAGCCTGGGGTGCGGTGGCCCTCAGCGGTGCGGGTGCCTTCAGCGCTGCCCACCACCCGCGCAACTAAGGACTCTGATCCCCCTTGGAAAATAGCGTCCTGATCGAAGGTCGAAGTGGGGCCAGCCCCAGCAGCCACGAGGCTCGCCGCTGGGGCCGGGGCTGGTGCAGGCTCTGGATCTGGATCTGGTGCAGACTCCGAATCTGGCGCAGTGGCTATAGTCTGGCTCGCTTCGTCCCCCAGGGCAAAGGACAGGACTTCGGTGGAGGCTGCGGGGGCTGACTGAGCCTCGGCTTCTGCAATTAAAACGGCTTCATGGGGTGCGATCGCAGGCATGGGCGGCAGAGCGGCAATCACAGTTTCCAACGGTGCTTCTGCCGCCACTAGGGGCAGGGGGTCGCCATAGACTGAGGCGGGCATGGGTTGGCGGGAGCGGGTTGTGGGGGGATAGCCTGCTCCCTCGGGGATTGGTAAGGGATCTGGATTGAGGCCAGTGGCTACAGGCAGATCCTCTTCGGGGGAGGCTGTGGCGGCTGGGGGCTCTGCCACTGGCGGGTCGGCGGGTTGACTGACGGGGGGCAGGTCAAAGTTGAGTGCGATCGCATCGGCAGCCGTAGCCGATCGCAGCAGACTGGCCCACAGCCCCAGGGCCAGCAGCAACGGAAAACAGACCCAGCGAATCACCACTGGATGCCCTAGGCCCAACGACACAATTGACGAAAAAGACAGCATGGCAATTAACGCAGCATAAATCAGGCCAACCGGACAAAATTTGGGCGCTAGGGCGGGGCTTCAACCTCAACGTCTGTCTCGACCTCTGTCTCAACTTCTGTCTCAATTTCAGCCTCCGGGTTCAGCAAGCGCGCCAGCACCGTGCGAGCGGGCTCCACCAGCGCCCAGGTGCCATCCGGCTGCATCCGCAGGGTGCCAAAGTGCAGGTGCTGGCCCCGACCAATCACCCGGCCTTGGCGCACCGCTCCCAGTTGAGGTCGCCCTAACCCACAGAGCCGAAACAGATAGGCTGGGACTTCCGCCGTCGAAAAAATGACGCAGTGGGGATCTTCTAGGGGCTCTAGCTGACCGTCAAACGGGGCATAGACCGAGCCGCCGTCTAAAT
>PXDR01000097.1 GCA_003566335.1 Cyanobacteria bacterium T3Sed10_344R1 | reverse complement strand
CGTCTGGATCATTAATCAACGCTTGGGCCATGCCCACCCGCTGCAGCATCCCCTTGGAATACTGGCGCAACTGCTTCTTGCGGGCGGCACTGTGGGCCAGCCCCACCAAGTCCAGCAGGGCCGGAATCCGCTGCTTTTGCACCCGGCCAGGCACCTGGAATAACCCGGCGGTGTACTGCAAAAACTCCCAGCCGGTCAGGTAGTCATAGAAGTAGGGATTCTCAGGCAGATAGCCGATTCGAGCCTTGGCCTGGCGATCGCCCACCGGCTTCCCCAGCAGCAAAGCTCGCCCCTGACTGGGGCGAATAATGCCCAGCAAAATTTTCAGCAGGGTAGTTTTACCGGCACCATTTGGCCCCAGCAGACCAAAGGTTTCCCCTTCGTACACCCCTAAAGAACAGTTATTCAAGGACGCCACTTTTTGATTCAGCCAAAACCCGGTGCGATAGATCTTGGTGAGTTGATGGGTTTGCACCACAAACGGTTGAGGCGAGGGTTCAGCCTCTGCTGTCGCGGGAGAAGGCAGGTCAGCGCTCATGGGCAGTAGACACCGTAGGAGTAGATGTAAGCAGTAAACACCGTCAGCACAATTAGCCAAAACCTAACGCGAGAACTGGCTAACAGTAGAAAAGTTAAAACCTAGCGCGTACTCTGGAGACAGTCCCTTGGGGCAGTGACGGCAAATCCAGCCGTGACCCTGGGCAAGACTGAACTGTACGCAAGCATCGGGAGCACCAGGAATGACGGTTGATCGCGGTAAAATCGTTGCCATTATAACTGGGGTGATCTCCCTGCTTTTGGCGGTGGCCTATTTAGTGCTGGTGCAGTTGCTCGATTTTCGGGGGGAAATGCTGCCTGCCCCAGTGAGTGAACTAGAGGGGCTGACCGGGGCGGTGCCGGTGCAGGTCGTCCCCATAAATCAAGACTGAGACCATCAAGACTGAGATAAGGCAGTTTGGCTGGGTGTGAGATGGTTGCCTGCCGCTACAAAGGCTGGGATGGCTTCTGGGGCTAGGGGGCGAGACAGGTAATAGCCCTGGCCATATTCACAGCCCAACGCCCGCAGTTGCTCAAGCTGATAGTCATGCTCAATCCCTTCAGCCACCACGGCGGAGTTGAGGGTTTTCGCCACGCTGAGAATCAAGGGAATCAGTCCCGTCGAGGGGGCGGTGGGGGCCATGGATTGCACAAAGGACTGGTCGATTTTTAAGGTGTCAAAACAAAAAGCGTGGAGATAGCTGAGAGACGAGTAGCCCGTGCCAAAATCGTCAATGCTGATGCCAATCTGACGGGCTTGCAGGGTGCGCAGCACGGTTTGGGTCAAGGCAACATCGGTCAAAATCGACGTTTCAGTCACCTCTAAGTTGAGGTTTTTGGCCGGTAAATCTGCCGCTTGCAGCAGGTCGTCAACTAGCGCTACCAACCCCGGCTGCCCAAACTGTTGGGCCGATAGGTTAACGCTGATGGTCACACTGGGGTCAACGACGCCATCTCGCTGCCACTGCCGCAGTTGGCGACAGGCTTTGGCCAGGGTCTGTTGATCGATTTGGGTGATCAGGCCGGTTTCTTCCGCCACATCTAGGAACAGGGCCGGGCTGATTACCCCTTTTTGGGGATGGTGCCAGCGCAGCAGCACCTCAAACCCCGCCAGGATGCCGGTGGTGAGGTTAATGATCGGCTGGTAGCGCAGCTGAAATTCTTGCCGATCTATGGCAATTCGCAAATCTGTTTCGAGCTGTAGCCGCGCCCGAGCTGTGTCGTGCATGGTGGGCTCGAAAATGCAGTAGCAGCCTTTGCCAGCGGCCTTGGCCCGATACATGGCAATGTCGGCATCCCGCAGCAGTTCTTCGGGCTGGCAGTCGTTGGACTGGTTGTAGGCGATGCCAATGCTGGCCCCCAAAAATAGGTGGCGAGATCCCAACACAAACGGATCTTGCATGGCCGTCAAGATGGTTTCGGCGACGGTCACTGCCTGGGCGGGATTTTCAAGATCGCTCATCAGAATGGTGAATTCGTCGCCGCCAAAGCGAGACAGCAGGGTGACCTGGGACAACAGGGGCTGTAGCCGTTTTGCGATCGCACGCAAGACCTGATCTCCCGCCGCATGACCCAGGGAGTCATTGATCACTTTGAAGCGATCGCAATCCAAAAACAGCACCGCCAAATTACCGGCTGGGGGCTTTTGATCCAGTACCTGGGTTAACCGCTCCATAAAACAGGTGCGGTTCGAGAGATTGGTCAACCCGTCGTGTAAAGCGCGGTGCTGTAGCCGCTGATTTGCAAGCGCCAGTTGGCGAGTGCGCTCCTGCACCCGAGCCTCTAGCTGCAAATTCAGATCTCGCAGCCGTAAGTCTGTAAATCGGAGGGCCAACTGGTGCTGCACCCGAGCCAGCACTTCCTCTAGCTGGAACGGTTTGGTGATGTAGTCTGCCCCCCCAGCCCGAAACGCCCGCACCTTGTCAAAGGCTTCATCTAAGGCACTGAGAAAAATGACGGGAATCTCCGCTAAATTGGTCTGTTCCTTGAACAGCTTGCACACCGAATAGCCATCCATATCCGGCATCATGATGTCGAGCAACATCAGATCTGGCGGGGCGTTCAGCGCCACTTGCAGCGCCATAGAGCCGCTGAGAGCCTTGCGAACGTCATAGCCTTCTTTAGTCAGCACCGCTGAGAGCAGCCGCAGATTGCTGGGATTATCGTCCACGATCAGGACAATGCCGGAGGAGTCAGAGCCTAAAGTAGCCGAAGATGAACCAGATGCAGAAAGAGAGTCATCCATATTGGATTTGATCAGATGCCGGGGCAGAAAAGTGAGTCAGGGCTGGGGTTAACGAGGGTTTAAAAAGCTGTTTTGAAATGCCTTTGCCATGGAGTGCCATAGATTCTCCCCGCAGGTTTGCGCCATAGGTTCAGAAGGCGCGCTAAACCCACAGGACTTATTCAGCACATAGCGGGCTCAGATGAAAAAAGCGAGGGATCTGACAGAAAGCATCCCATCTAACCGTTTACCAAAGCCAAATCCCCCAAAGCTCGGGGAATCTACTTTAATTCTGCCAAATCAGCCTGAATCAGATCTACGGCCAAACCTGCAGACTTTGAGTTAGCCCCCGCTCTACCGACCCCCATCGCCTATCTTTCCCAAATCGAGGGCATAAAACGCGGTTAGGCTGAAACTTCACCGCCGAGATCGCGGGGGAACCCAGGCCAGCCGTTTAAACAGCCGTTTAAGATAACGGCAGGGATTCTTCAAGAAACCATGACCTTAAGCGAACAAATGCTGGGGCAACTGCCAGGGGTGCTGACCGGACTCGGTCGGGCCGACCAGCGTTGGCAGCAAATCCGCCAAGGCCAGCAGGCGGTGCCTGCGGTGGTCACGGTGACAGATGAGTCTTTGCCTGAGGCAGATTGGGATGTGGTGATCTGTGGCGGTACCCTGGGCATTTTGCTGGGGGCGGTTTTGGCTCAGCAGGGCTGGCGGGTCGCCCTGATGGAGCGTGGAGCGCTGCGCGG
>PXDR01000635.1 GCA_003566335.1 Cyanobacteria bacterium T3Sed10_344R1 | reverse complement strand
GGAGTAGCCCAGCAGCCGAATACCGATGCCAGCGACAAAAGAGTCTAGGGACACCGCCAAGCCCAAGATCAGGGCTTCATCCAGGGAGATGGATTTGGAATGGTCAAAGTCTGCTGCCGCTGGCGATCGCAAAATTTCTGGAATTGCCTCAATCTTGTGCAGGTACTGCTGCGGCAGGCTGGTTTGCGGGGACGGTTCCTTGGACTCTGAGCGATCAGGGCTGGGAGCCGAACGTTGCTGCGATCGCAGTTGATTCACCACCGCAAAGCCGCCAATGCCGATCAGCATAATGCCGCCCAGGGCTTCGGTTAGGCCAGGAGAGAGCACCGCCACCACCGCCTCTCCTGCGACCATTGCCAGCAGCAGGGTTAGGGCTGTGCAGAGGGTGATCATAATCAGCGATCGCAGCGGCACCCGAATTCGTCGCACGCCGTAAGCGACCCCAATGCCAAAACTATCCAAACTGACTGCGATCGCAATGACGAGCAGAGAAAGCACGTTAACAATTCTTCTTGATTTACCGTCAATACCCTATCCCAAACCTGCTCAGGATGCAGGTATGGAAAGCCCTACTTTGGTTTGGAGATGAGGGGGAGTGGGATGGTGGGATGGTGGGAGTGGGATGGGTATTGAAAAGCCCCCCTGCTGAGTTAAGGCAGAGGGGCGAATGGGGTTGGCCCTAAAGTTCTCTCCCGGTTTGGGAGCAGGCTTTAGCCGCCGAGACTGATTTACGCGGTCAGTTGCTTGACTTTGGCCATGATGCCGCTGGGATCAATGCCTTGGTGGGGGAACTGCTCCCACAGACCGCCGCAGCCTTCGTGGTAAGTGCCCAAGAAGCCAAACTTAGGACTATAGCCCCGCTCCAGCAGCCAAGAGCCGAAGCGACTGCCTAGGCCGGTGCGGCGGTTGAAGGCTTCTACCACCAGCACAAATGGGGCAGCACCGAGCTTCGCCATCATGTCCTCATCTACCACGTTGAGGGTCGGCTTGTTGATTAGACCGACATCAATGCCGTCTTGCTTCAAGCGCTCCACGGCATCCAACGAGCGGTACAGGGCGTCGCCAAAGCTGACGATGTAGCCTGCCGTCCCTTCCCGAATTACCTCATCTTTGCCTGGCTCGAAGCTGTAGCCTGCGCCAAAGAACTCGCTGCCGTCTTCCTTCAGGATGTGGGGCACCTTAGAGCGAGTCGAGAAGATAAAGCGCAGCCCGGGCTGAGGAAACACCGTCTTCACGCAAGCCTGCATCTGGTGAGCATCAGCCGGGAAATACAGCCGGGTTTCGTGGCCATCATCCAAGCCGTTGTCGGCAAACATGTTGTTGAGGCCGAAGTGACAGGTGTTGTCGGCCATGTCGTCGATGCCAGCATGGGAGAAGTGGCACAGCACATTAGAGCGGTTCAACCGCGCCATGGTGATTTCCGACACGCACATCTCTAGGAAGGCGCTGAAGGTGCCAAAGATCCCTTGCTTCCCAGCTTCCATGCCAAAGCCAGCCGCAGCAGCAAAGTTGCCCCGCTCCATGATGCCAGCGCTGATGTAGATCTCGGGATAGGCGGCTCGGATTTTGCCCAGGCCGCAAGAGCCTTCTAGGTCGCTGTCGAGGCAGACCACCTTGGCCTTGCGATCGGCGTCGCTCATCTCGCCTAGCACCGACACCACCGAGTCACCAAAGACATTGCGGTTAGAGCCCAGGCTGTCGCTGGAGCCGAGGAACTTGTAGCCCTGCTTCGGCTTCTCGATCGCCTTGAGGAAATCGGCAGCCGACTGACGCCCTTGGCTCTCTAGATACTTAATGCCAATATCCAGGGGAATCACGTCGTGACCGTGGGTTGAGCCTTCTAGACCCTCAATACCAGGGCACATGGGCCGCTTGTTGACTACGGCAATGGGGCCATCAGTGGTGACCGCTTGGCAAAGCCGACGATAGAGGTCGTCCAGGTCTTCCCCGTCTCCTTCTAGGACAGTCAGGCCGTGGCCTTCTAGGGTCTTACGCAGGTCGAAGCCCTTCATGTAGTCAGACGGGTGACCGGCAATGGTCACATCGTTGTCGTCCAGAATTAGCTTGACGTTGAGACCCTGGGCCACTGCCAGTCGGGCGGCTTCAGCATCGTTGCCTTCCTGCTGGGAACCGTCGGAGCCTAAGCAGAATACGGTTTGTCCGGGATGTGCGATCGCAACCCCATTCACGTAGGGCCACATATGACCCAGCCGACCAGAGCTAAACTTCACCCCTGGGGTGAGGCCCAGTTCGGGGTGACCTGGCAGCTTGGAATTGGCGGTGCGGTAGTGCACCAGCTCATCCATGGACAGATCCCCTGCGATCGCAGCCATCAGATATTGGGTTGCGACCCGGTGCCCAGCCTCATCAAAAAAGATCGGCACGAATTTCTCCGGATTGCCCCGGAAAAACGCGTCCAGAATCATCACCTCTGGCACCGTGTCGTAGGGGCCGCCAGTGTGACCGCCCACTCCCCGCGCCGCACCAGTCTCGGTAAAGAACACAATGGCATCCCGACAGAGCTGAATATTAGCCTTCAGGATTTGCCGCTGTTCATCCGTCAACGTCGGATTACTGGGGTCAAGGGTTAAAGGCTGATAAGCACTGAGATCAACAGGTGGGGAAGCTTGGGTCGCAACCATAAAATTTTGAAGTCTGTAGGTTAAGAAATCGGACAGAAAGCAGGGGCAGACTCCTGCTGTCGGGCCAGCACCTGCTTCTTCTATATGGAATCATCTTTCGGCAACTCAAATCAACCTATCTATGGGGTCGAATAGGGACACCTTGCTCCCCACGCGCCGCAACAATCCCAGCCCACCATCCCCATTTACCCAGCAATCTGGCAAAACGACACCCCAGCGCCAGATTAGCCCCTCTAGACCTTTCATGGTCTTGCATAGCGTATTTAAGGAGCGTATTTAAGCAGTATCCAGGGATTCAGGGTATTACCCACTAACCAACCGGCTATCGTCACCATCTAGCAACGTTTCAGCCCGGAAAAATAAGCCAGCCCCCACACAGCACTTATACACCGCACTTAGCGCAGCCGGGTAGTTCCGTATGCGAACCATATTAGTAGAGTCGTCAGAGTCTTAATTAATACCGTCGCTGCAGGATATCACCACCGAGCCTCCCTAGCGAAATCCTTCCCAGGTCAGAACAACGGCTTCAAGCCTGTATTCCCCAAGATTTTATGCCACTGCCAACCTATACCTAAAGATTTTACGGTCTATGTCTAAAGGATAATTCACTACCTTTAACAAGGTGATAATAACAATTCTATTACCATTAAACTTTGTATATTTGTCGGTCAATTTAACCGTTAAATCGATTTTATTTTTGTTAGTATCACGAAGAAGGGCAGGCAAACGCTTGATTTCAATCCAATATGAATTGAGTCATTGACGCCCTGTCCTAGGACAACGATTTCACACATCTTTAATAGAGGAATCTGATCATGGGTTTAGATGACAAAGCCAAAGCAACAGCTAAAGACCTTGAGGGTAAAGCTCAAGAGGCTACTGG
>PXDR01000011.1 GCA_003566335.1 Cyanobacteria bacterium T3Sed10_344R1 | reverse complement strand
TATCTGCGACGTTTGGCCCGGTAGCTTAATCAACCGCTGTCGCCACTCCTGGAGTCGCTGTCTGGGCAAGGTCACTTGCCGAATCGTCAGGTTGAACCACGAGCGAGTCATGCGTACTCGCTTGGGCTCAACCACGATCTGGGTCTCGCACATGCCTAAAAACCAGTTGCTGCCGGGTAAGCGACTCTGGATCAACAGCAGGCCCAGCCACAGCGGTAGCAGGAACGCAGTAAACAGAATCCGCACCAAAATGTTGCTGCCGCCGGGAGACTGGGCTAGCCAGATAATCAGCAGTAGCCCTAGGCCATTGATCAGTAGGCTAGCGAGAGTGAGGCCAAAGCTCCAGGGGGTGCGTCGCCAGACGGGGGGAATGTGGATGACCAGACGTTGGCCAGAGGATTTGCCGGGGAGAACCTGGGTCTGGATTTGAATAGGGCTGGTCTGGATGGGCCGAGGGCGAGGGCTCGGTTTGGGGGGCAGAGGCTGTTGGCCGGTGAGGACAGCGAGGGCGGTGGCGGCATCCCCCAGGCGGGTCGGCAAGGTGGGCTCGACCAAACGCGCTAACCATTGCCGGGCTGGGGGCGGCACCGGCACATCTCGCAGATCGAAATACAGGCCGCGATGGGGTAGGTCAGCAGGCGGTTGACCGGTAAGCAAGAACAATAGGGTAGTGCCTAGGCCGTAGAGGTCGGTGGCCGGTTTTGCTTGACCCCGAAACTGTTCGGGGGCCATGTAGCCATAGGTGCCGACGACCGTGGTGCCGCCGGTCACGGTGTGGTGGTAGCAGTCTCGGACTGAGCCAAAATCCACTAAGAAAAGTTGGCCGCTGGGATCCCGCAGCAAATTTTTGGGCTTGAGGTCGCGGTGGATAATGGCGGGCTGGCGTTGATGCAGGTAAATCAATACGGTCAGAATTTGGCTAGCGAGGGCTTTGACTTCGGCCCAGTCGGGTCGCCAACCTTGCTCAACCCACTGGGCTAGGGTTTGCCCTGGAGCCTGCTGCTGTACTAGGTAAAAGGTGAGATCATGGTCGTCGTCTTGCTCAAAGGAGTCGATGTAGCGGGGAATTTGGGGATGGTCAAGGTGGGTAAGGATGCGGGCTTCTCGCTGAAATAGCTCGATGATTTTCCAGTCTTGGGCTTGGCGAAGCGAGATGGCTTTAATCGCAACTGCGTCACCCGTGGTGCGATCGCACCCCCCATAGGTAATCCCAATGTTCCCTTGGCCGAGAATCCCTTGAATTTGGTAACGATCCTTGAGCCAGTCTCCGGTTGCCAATGGGGGCATGGGTGATGGGTTCCTGCGGTGAACGATGTCGTTGAGAGAGGCTGCTGAAAGCGGGACTGCTGAAAGATTACTGGGTACCGCCACGCTCTCTTAGCAGGGTGGCGATCGCAGCCATTTCTGGATCAATATCGGCGGCTTCCACCAGCCCTAGGGCCGTGATGCCGTCCTGATCTGGGACATTGACCTCCGCCCCGTGGGCCAGCAGCAACTCCAGGATGGGGAGCTGCTGTTGTCGAACAGCGAGATGGAGGGGCGTTTGCCCCGCCTCGGTTGTGGCGTTCAGGTTGGCCCCCCGCTCAACCAGAAAACGAGCGGTCTCTAGTCTCCGACTGCGCACCGCCTGATGCAGGGGCGTCAGGTCACTGTTGGGGTTCGGCTGGTCGATATTCACACCGTTCTCTAACATCACGTCAGCAATTTCAAAGTTGCTGTATGAGAGGGCACAACTGAGCAAGGTGCTGGGCGTGACCCCCGCGATCCTGGGCTGAGCTGCGGGCCGACCGCCGTGGCGGAAATAGGTTCGGGTCACCTGAATCTCTCGACAAATGCCGTAGGGCAACAGGTTGAGGCTAGACATCAGCCGCCAACGCTGGTGGTTTACCCCCAATAGCAGCAGTGCGATCGCCCCCAGAATTGGCCCGACCTTAGCCCAGGGTAGGGTGGTCATTGTTGGCGCTATCTTCGGTGGATTTTGGAGCGCGCTCAGAGCGGCATTGGCCGACGGAAAGCGATCGGCTAGATCTGGAGCCAAGAGCTGCTCTAACCATTGGGCAAACCCTTCAGACACCGACACCGCTGAGCGGAACTGAATGTTTAGACCATCGCTGGGCAAATCAGCCGGAGAACGATGGGTCAGCAAAAATAGCAGCGTTGCCCCGAGCCCGTAGAGATCTGTGGCCGGCTGAGCCCGACCCCAAAACTGCTCGGGAGCCATGTAGCCAAAGGTGCCCACCACCGTACCTGTGCGGGCGCTGTGAGCCCCAGCCACTTGAGTATGCGCGGTGTGGTGACTTGATTGCACGGCTCCAAAGTCCACCAGGCGAATGCCGCCGTGCTGATCACGGATCAAGTTTTGGGGTTTGATATCACGGTGGATAATGGCGGGGCGCTGACTTTGTAAGTACAGCAAAATCTTGAGTACCTGGACGGCAATGTCCTTGATCGTGGCCTCATCTCCTCGCCAGCCCTGTTGTACCCAGTCATAAAGAGACTGACCGGGGGCCAGTTCCCGCACAATGTAGAGCGCCCGATTTGTGGCGGTATCGGTGTGAAACGCTTCGATATATTGAGGAATCGCTGGATGGTTGAGCTGGGCCAATACTTGGGCTTCCCGCTCAAATAGATCTAGGGTGCTCCAGTCGGCGACCTGGGACAACAGCAGCACTTTGACCACGACCGTTTTTCGACTGGTTTGATCTTCGGCTTCATAGGAAATGCCGCTGCCACCGCTGCCCAGTTCGCAGATTAGGCGATACCGCTGGGCAATCAGATCCCCAGTTTGATGAATGATCCCCATGAGGATGTTTGGGATGATATCTAAGGTTAGTTGAGCTTGAGCTGCCTCAGAGCTGCGATCGCAACTCTGAGGCAATTCTAGACGAGTCCTATTCCACCCCAGCCCTAAGTTGCGGAGGTCTTAACTCTAAATTAGGACTAATTAGAACTGCTGATTAAACTTAAACTGCGATCGCTGAGTTGGGTCAGGGCTCTGGGTTGAGCCATAACCCATCAGGCGGTCATCCAGCCTAGGGGTCTCAGCCTGTTCCGTCCAAGTGCTGCCCCTAGCGGAAAGGATTCGATATGCTAGGAGAACTGTCTCATTAACCTGCCCCCTAATGACCTGGGGAGGATGCTGGACGCCGCCGCGCGATGTTCAGCTCTACCGCAAGTATTGAATGAACGTGACAGACTGACGCGAACGCTTACAGGCTAGGACTTTTACAGGCTAGGACTTCATGACTGCAACGCCAATCAAACAAAAATACGACATCGCCGATATTTCTTTGGCTGCCCAAGGAAAGCAGCGGATTGAGTGGGCGGGCCGGGAAATGCCGGTGCTGCGCCAAATTCAAGACCGCTTTACCCAGACCAAGCCCTTCGCCGGGATTCGCATCTCCGCCTGCTGCCACGTCACCACCGAGACCGCCCACCTGGCGATCGCCCTCAAAAACGGTGGGGCCGACGCCCTGCTGATTGCCAGCAACCCCCTGTCTACCCAGGACGATGTCGCCGCTAGCCTGGTAGCCGACTACGGCATCCCGGTCTACGCCAAGCGTGGGGAAGACAACGCCACCTACCATGCCCACGTAGAGACCGCCCTAGACCACCGGCCCAACATCATCATTGATGACGGCAGCGACGTGGTCGCCACCCTGGTCAAAGAGCGTCAGGCCCAACTGTCAGACATCCTCGGCACCACCGAAGAAACCACCACCGGCATTGTCCGGCTAAAGGCGATGTTCAACGATGGGGTGCTGACCTTCCCGGCCATGAACGTCAACGATGCCGACACCAAGCACTTCTTTGACAACCGCTACGGCACCGGTCAGTCTACCCTCGACGGCATCATCCGAGCCACCAATATCTTGCTGGCTGGCAAGAACATTGTGGTGGCAGGCTATGGCTGGTGCGGTAAGGGCACGGCCCTGCGGGCCCGGGGCATGGGCGCGAACGTGATCGTCACCGAAATCGACCCGGTGCGAGCGATTGAAGCCGTGATGGACGGCTTCCGAGTGATGCCGATGGACGAAGCGGCCACCGTGGGCGATATCTTCATCACCGTCACCGGCAACAAGCACGTGATTCGTCGGGAACACTTCGCGTCCATGAAAGATGGGGCGATGGTGTGCAACTCCGGTCACTTCGACATTGAAATCGACCTGAAATCCCTAGAGGAAATGTCTGGTGAAGTGAAGCAGGTGCGCAACTTTACCCAGCAATATTTCTTGCAGGACGGAAAGTCAGTGATTGTGTTGGGTGAAGGTCGTCTGGTTAACCTGGCGGCGGCAGAAGGTCACCCCAGCGCCGTGATGGATATGAGCTTTGCCAACCAAGCCCTGGCCTGTGAGTATCTGGTGACGCAAAAGGGCAAGCTAGAGCCCGGTCTGCATTCCATCCCCACTGAGGTGGATCAAGAGATTGCCCGGCTGAAGCTGCAAGCAATGGGCATCGCCATCGACAGTCTGACGGCTGAGCAGCAGATCTACATCAACTCCTGGACTGCGGGCACCTAAGCGGCCTAAGTCTCTACGAAGTCAGTGAGATTAACCAGGGGGGAGCGATCGCAGATCGCTCCCCCTAGCTTTTGTCCCCTAGGCCACGGGGACAGATCCTGCGTTTTTCAAAGCTGGCCCACCCTGGGCGATGACAAACTCAACGATTCGATCGAGGCCAACCTGGGTTTTGAGGTTGGTGAAGACGAAGGGGCGATCCCCACGCATTTTTTTTGCATCCCGATCCATCACATCCAGATCTGCGCCGACTAGGGGCGCGAGGTCAATTTTGTTGATGATCAGCAGGTCAGATTTGGTAATACCGGGGCCGCCTTTGCGTGGGATTTTGTCCCCCGCCGCCACGTCAATCACGTAGAGGGTCAAGTCCACTAGTTCGGGGCTAAAGGTTGAGGCCAGATTGTCGCCACCACTTTCGACAAACACCAGATCTAAGTCGGGGAAACGAGTTTCCATTTGCTCAATCGCCACCAGGTTGATTGAGGCGTCTTCCCGGATGGCGGTATGGGGACAGCCGCCGGTTTCGACCCCAAGGATGCGATCGAATCCCAATGCCTGGCTCCGCACCAAAAACTGGGCATCTTCCTGGGTGTAAATATCATTGGTGACCACGGCGATCTGATAGCGATCCCGTAGGGCTTTACAGAGGGCATCGACTAGAGCAGTTTTACCTGACCCGACTGGGCCAGCAATTCCAACACGGAACGGGGACATAGGCGATTACTCGGTTGACGTTGAGGCCAGAGTCTAAGCAGCATTCAGCACTTGCCACCGGGACAGGAGCGTTGGTCTGTTTACTGCGGGGTCTGCTCAATGTGCTGACGCAATACGGTATTGATTAACGCCCGGTAGTCGCCAGATTGAGCTTGAAACCATTGCAAAACATCTGGTTCGATCTGGACGAGCTGCTGAGCTTCCGTCGCAGGAATTCTCAAACTCGCGCGTTCAAAGAACCGGTCTGTTAGTGGAGGAATGTCAGAGTAATCAATCTCGTCATCGTTCATTGCTGCTAAGGCAGCCCAGTTAGTTCGAGAGATATTGCCTGAATTTTGTTCGCTCATATCGGTTTGCTCTTCGTGCTGAGATAATTCTAATCACGTCATTCCGACGTTCTGTCCATACAACAACTGCGATCCCGTTGCCAAGAAAGCCAACCCCAATTAAGCGATCTTCGCCGTAGTTGAACCGTTCATCCAGTTCAACTAGCATTGGCCCCTCAAATATATCTGGGACATCAGCGAAATCAAGTTCATGCTTGCGAATATTCTCTAGATTTTTTGCCTCATCCCATTCAAACAGCATAAAGCACCGCCTATGAATGGCCTCCTGATCCCTATCGTGACCGCTGCCGAATCAGCTTCTGAATAGCCGACTATACAGGGTTTCATGCTGCATTGTAGCCAGAGACAATCCCCAGCTACTGCTGGTGAGGTCGTCGTCTTTAAGTTGGAGCAGGGCGTCGGTTGCAGCAATCAAGTGGGGCGTAAGGTTGTACAAAACCTGCTGGCCGCTGGTTTGGCCTAGGGGGATCAGTTTGACGCCGCTGTTGATCAGGTTTGTGGCCCAGCTCTGGAGAAACCCTAGCACCGCAACCTCTCGGGGGATCTGCCAGTGGGCGGCGGCGATCGCAAATGCGATCGCAAAATTACAGGCCGGCTCACAAGCTTTCAGAACCGCCACCGTTTCTGGGGAGAGGGTTTGCAGTAAACGGCTGAGGGATCGGCCCATTTGCCAGCTTTGCTGCCGCAACTCCTCAGCATCTCGGCTGGCGGATAGCCAGTGGTTCCAGTAGCTCAGGCAGTCGAAGTCGGCTTGCTGAACCGCATCATAAGCCCGCAGGAGGATCGCCCCATCGAGGCGACTGCCGCCGCCGGTTAGGTCTTGGCAAATCCAGTCGGTGAGATCAGCGGCGCTAGTCAGGCGCTGCTGGTGAACCAGGGTTTCTAGTCCTTCGGAATAGCTGTAGGCTCCGACGGGCAGGGCGGCGCTGGCGAGCTGCAGCAGGTGCAGAAGGGCAGGGGAGGGCAGATCAAACGTCAATTTAGACAAGGTAAAACGGCAGGGCGGTAAAGGTTAATGGCTGTGGGCGTGGCTACTGGAACCGTACGCCCCAGCTTCGGGGGAGAAGGGGGCGGTTTCTGCGATCACCTGTAAGCCGAGCTGGTGGAGCAGATCCCTTAAGACAGGATCGGGGGAAAGGCGCAGGTAGCGGGGGGTGATCTCTAAAGGGACGTGGCGGTTACCGAGGTGGTAAGCCGCTCGCAGCAGTAAGAAGGGATCGGCGGCTGTGACGGTTAGAACTGGTTCGGGCTTGGCCAAAACCCGTACCCACTGGCCGTGATCCCCCTGCAAGAGATCGCCGTGATTTAGGACGGTGCCTCGGGGCAGGTCGAGATAGAGCGGTTCGCCACTGTCGGCGGTGAAGGGGTGACGCGATCGCACCCGGTCTTCTGCCGTCAAGGACAGGGTATGGGCCACGGGTTGCTGGGGATCAGGCGGAGCTTGGTGGTTGAGGGTGAGGGGGGCAGCGGTCACAGTATTTCCTTTTTTAGACTGTAGAATGCCCTAGCGACAGCGGAGATCATGGGTTGGGCTTCAAAATGTCAGAATAGAGCTAAATCCTTACTTTTTCGCCTTCTTTTTTCTTTATGCTGCCTCGGGACGAATTGCTGAGCCATGCCGAAAATCGCGAGAGCCTCAGTCGAGTGATCGACAAAGCTGAGCAAGCCCTCCGCACTTGGGAAGTGGTGCAAACTGACTTTCTGTCACCGCCGGATTTGGCTGAAGCGGAATCGGCCTTTGCGCGGCTAACGGAGGTGTCGTTGGTGGCTTGGGGCGGCTATCCCCAGGCAGAGCGCAAACGACTGGCGATCGCCCGGTCTGAACTGCCCCTAGACCCTACCCAGGTTGAAGTGGTGCTGCTGGACATTTCCGGGAACTTTCTGTTCGACTCCGCCACGCACCGGGATTTTATGGGGGCGCTGCTGGGCACAGGGCTTGTGCGAGACAAGGTCGGCGACATTATTGTGCTGGGGGAGCGGGGAGCCCAGGCGGTGGTGGTGCCGGAACTGGTGGACTTTTTGGCCCTGAATTTAACCCAAGTGCGATCGGTGCCGGTGCAGACCCAGCAGATTGACCTGGCCCAGATCAAGGTACGGGAGCCGCGCAAAAAAGAGCTGACTACCGTTGAGGCGTCCCTGCGGCTAGATGCGGTGGCCTCTGCCGGGTTTGGCATGTCCCGCAGCAAAATGGCCGATCTGATCTCCAGCGGTGATGTCCGAGTCAACTGGAAAGCGGTTAGTCAGTCCAGCCACTCGGTCAAAACCGGGGATCTCGTCGCCATTCGCGGCAAAGGTCGGCTAGAAATTGGCGACATTGGTGTCACCAAGAAAGAACGCTACCGGATTCAGCTCACCCGCTTGGTTTAAGCTCTGGCGTTAGTGCTCAGCCCTGGGGAACAGCCTGGCGGGTTTGATCTAGGCCACTGCTCTCTGTGGGAGTGCCGGTGCTGCTCAAGGGGCGGTTCATTTCTTGGTAGGCCCGTTGAGAGGTTTGGCGAATCAGCTCCCGAGCCCGACCATCGTTATGGGGCCGTGTGACCAGGCTAGACATGATGTAGCGCCGACCGTTGAAGGTATCCACGAGGGCGACGTCCCCTAAAGCTTCGCCAATATCGCCAGTCTTGTTTGCTGCGATCGCACTATCCTCTAGCCCCGCTGGAATCAGGGTGCGGGTGTAGGTGCGCTGCATGATCGACATCATGCGATCGCGGGATCGTAGGGTGAGCAAGTCACCACGCTCCACCATTGCCATCACCGTCACCAAATCTTGGGTGCTGGTGGTGTTCGTGCCGTCTAAATCCGGCAACGGATTACGCAAGACGGTTGAACTAAGTCCCCAACCTCGAAACAGTTGGTTCAGCGACTCTTGGCCTCCCAATAGGTCAATCACCATATTGGTGGCGGTGTTGTCGCTGTTGATAATCATCTGAGTCGCTACTTCCAGCGCTGAGTAGCTGCTGCCCGGTGGCTCCACCTGCATATCGCCAGATCCGCCGACGATCTGCTCTGACTGCATCACCATTTCCTGGTCGAGGGTGACAGTACCGGCATCAACGGCCTGCAAAAAAGCGACCAAAATCGGCACTTTGATCGTGCTAGCCGCAGGTAAAGCTTCGCCGCCATTCAGGTTGACGTAGTTGCCCGTGTCGAGATCTAGCAAAAAGACAGATTGGGTTAATCCAGGGGTATAGGAGACCAGTTCTTCAATCTCTGCCTGCAAACCGTCTAAGGATCGAGCCAGGGTAATGGGAGTGGTCAGTCCTGGGCGGGATCGGCTGGGGGCGCTAGGAGCTGCCGAGGTCTCCACATTGCTCGCTGTTGGAGCAGGCGACTGCACTTCGGTTGGACTGATTACGGATAACAGAGTGCCAGCCAGGGCTGCGACCCCAACGCCCAAGATCATCAGCCGCACGGCGTACAGCACCGGAGCCGGGGCTTTGCGGCTAGGCCGACGGGGCGGGCGGGCGGTGCGGGAGCGTGTCCCCGCTGGTGAAGCAGTCCCAGGAGCCGTCCTGGCTTTGTCACGGGGCGGCCAGACCTGGCGTTGGCGGGGACGCAGGGGCGTGACGTTATTAGGCGTCAGCGGACTAACCGTGGGTTGGCGACCTGAAGCAGTTGGGGAATGAAGCGGTTCCCGCCCTGGTTCGCTGACCTCAGCAGGTTGGGGGCGTCGCGTGGCCGGTCGGCGCTCAGGACTGGCCCCTAACCATCGCCGCCACTGGCTGCGTCGTCGATTGGCGCTGCGTCGCCGGAGTGGTGGCGTCGCGCCCGGCGGCTGGGACTGGCCAGAATGAGGCCGGGGTACAGGCCGCTGCGAAGTCGTAGTTTGGGAAGGGCGAGGGCGATCGCTCTGGTCTGCCATGGGGGATAACCTAGGGGGTCTGGAGGGTTGGCTGTTGTAGCTATTAGCTATTGGCTGTTAGCTACTGGCTGTTAGAGGGGGGATTTTGGGGGTTGGGTGAGGTGGGGGCGGGATTGCGATTGGGGTCTGGGGGAAGGGGGGGTTGGTTTAAGGCCCATTCCATTTGCCGCAAAACGCCGCGTAGCAGGGCTAGTTCAGCCTCTGATAGGCCGGTGCGATGCAGCAGCCTCCGGAATTTTTCCATTCGACTGGTTGCAGTATGGGGGTAAAGATAGCCGATTTTGAGTAAAAGTGCTTCTAAATGCTGAGAAAAACCGGCTAAATTTTCTAGGCTGGCTTCAGGTTGGCTGGAGATCGGGCGGGCGGCGGGTTGCGATCGCAACGCTAATCCCGATTCTCCCTGGGATTGATCCTGAGATTGGGCCTGGGTAACTGTGGCACTGCGGCTGAGCTCGTAGGCGCAGACGGCTACAGATTGGGCCAAGTTCAGGGAGGGATAAGTCGCCGAAGAGGGAATACAGACAAACCGCTGGGCGCAGTTGAGCTCCACATTGCTCAACCCGCGCTCTTCGGGGCCAAAGACTAGGGCCGTTTGCCAAGAACCTGTTTGCCCAGATCCGGTGGTGTTTACAGGCAGATTTTGCGGCGGTAACAGCCACGGCAAGGCCGTCTCCGGCAGCTCTAGGGGCGCATCAAAATCTCGGGGGCGGGCGGTTGTAGCGATGGCCCGCTGGCAGCCCGCCAGAGCTTCCGTCAAGCTGGGCACCTGTTGGGCGGCTTCTAGAATATCTAGGCCATGCACCGCCATCTGCCGGGCTTCTTCCCCCAGGGGATCGCACTGCGGATTGACCAACACCAGTTGGTGCAGGTCAAAGTTTTTCATTACCCGAGCAATAGACCCCACGTTAAGGGGGCCAGCGGGTTCAACCAAGACAATCCGGATAGCAGCAAGGGACATGGGTAAGACACTCAGGTGACTCAGGCAGTAGGGGAAGACAGCTACGGCAGGCCGGTAAGCCCTGGCGGCTGTCGGCAGCCTTCAACCCCTACAACTCAGTTTTAGCCCCCTGAATATCGACTCCCAGCGGCGACTTGTCAAACTGCCCAACTGCTGGGAACTGCGGCTAGAAACTACGGGCAGGCACTAGAGCGCGTCGTCGCCCTGGTCTCCTGTGCGGATCCGAATCACTCGCTCTACAGGGGTGACAAAGATCTTGCCATCGCCAATTTCGCCGGTATGGGCTGCTTTTGCGATCGCATCTTTAATCGTCTCAACCTGATCATCCCGCACCACCACCGTCAGCGCGACCTTGGAGACAAAATCAGCCGTCAGCTTCGTGCCGCGATAAACCTGAGTCTGGCCCCGCTGGCGGCCAAATCCGCGCACTTCAACGATGGTCATACCCGACACCCCCAAGTCACTGAGGACAGTCTTAACGTCCTGTAACCGCACGGGCCGAATGACAGCCTCAATTTTCTTCATGGGTGCTGATTATCCTGTTTTGTGGTGTTTTCAAGCGCTCAGCCCCTTAAGTCACCCTGTAGCGCCGAACTTTCAGTCCTGACCGGGGGAATGATCCCCAAAATCTAGTCTCCCGACTACCGCGAACCTGGGGCTGGCCATTCATCTAATAAGGGGATCAGTATAGCCCGTTACAGAAAAGCATTGACCAATCTGAACCCAGTCCTGATGATTCTTTGCTTCTCAGGGGCGGGTAGTCTGATCCTTCAGGTTTATGCTGCCTTCTCTTTTCTGTCTTTACCTTGTCTTAATGCTGGAATGTTCTGCTAGGGGTGGCTTATTTACGATGACAACTTTCCCAACGACCGTCGAGACGACTGCCGAGACGACTGCCCATGATGAGCCGATAGCCGCAACTTTGCGGGATAGGTCTGCTGATTGCTGGACTCATCCTGACTAGGTGCGATTTTGCATTCGGGTTACTGGTTAATTGATTTCTAGCTCATGACAACTTCTGAACCCGCCCTGACTGCCAGCCCTCCCCCAAATCTGACCCCGCGCACCGAGCGAATTCTGATTGTGGAAGATGAGGCGCTGATTCGAGAAACGGTCGCCCTAGCCCTAATGGACGAAGGCTATGAGGTCGAAACTGCTGCTGACGGCAAAGCAGCTCTAGATAGCCTGTGCGTCCCGCCAGGTGAGATGGGAGACGCTCCAATAGATTTAGCCATCCTGGACTTAATGCTGCCTGAAGTTAATGGCCTCGACCTCTGTCGCTATGTGCGTCAGCAGGGATTGACGCTGCCGATTTTGATCCTCAGCGCCAAATCAAGCGAGATGGATCGGGTTGTTGGTCTAGAAGTTGGGGCTGATGACTATCTAGCCAAGCCCTTTGGCATGAAGGAACTGATTGCCCGCTGCCGGGCACTACTGCGGCGTCACCAGCGCCAGCTAGAGCCGACCCAGGCGATTTTTCGGCATCAGGACATTACCCTCTACCTGAACGAGCTGCGGGTGACCGTGGGCACCTGTGAGGTGGGGCTGTCGCCCAAGGAGTACCGAATTCTGGAGCTGTTTATGAGCCATCCCCGTCGGGTTTGGTCACGGGAGCAGCTAATTGAGAAGGTCTGGGGGCCAGATTTTATGGGCGATCGCAAAACCGTTGACGTTCATATCCGCTGGCTTCGGGAAAAAATCGAGCCTGACCCCAGCAGCCCCAAATACATCACCACCCTGCGCGGGTTCGGCTACCGGTTTGGGTGAGCCTTCAGCTTGACCGCCTCAAGCGGCTGGAACCTGGGTGAATAAAGCGGGGATCGGCTGATCTAGGCTTTCAGTCGTGCTGACAATTTCGAGGATTTTGTTTTTGGCCCCCTCATCTTTCAGGGCTTCAACGCAAACCCGCGCCACTTGATCCCGAGCAATGCTGCCTTCAAACAGACTGTCGGCGGGCCGCATCACCAGGTTGCGACCGGGGGGATCCGCTTCATTCCGCAAACCGCCAGGCCGAACAATGGTGTAAGGGACGCCGCTGCCCTGGAGGTAAAGCTCAGCCTGCTTTTTCCAGTACAACACCAGCCAGAAGAGATTCAGCGGATGAAACAGCCGGGACACGCACAGGGAGGACACCATCACAAACTGCTCAATTCCGGCAGCTTTGGCGGCGTTAACCAAATTGCAGGTGCCCTCATAGTCCACCTTGTATGGCCCGGTGGGGTCAAGGCTGGGTTTAGCCCCCGTCGCGCAAATCAGGACGGTACAGTCTGCGATCGCATCGGCTAAAACCTCGGGCTTCAGCACATCTCCCATCACGAGCTCTACGCTTTCGGGCAGGAGATTGGCGGCAGCGGTGCGATCGCGCACCAGCCCCCGTACCGGGATATTCTGGGCCACCAACTGCTGCACCACACGCCGCCCGGTTTGTCCGGTTGCACCAGCTACCAATACTTTCATGCCATTCTCCAGGGTTTACCCTCACTCTAGCTTGAGACTGTATCCCTAGATGCAAACGCCACTGGCTAGAATTTGTTATTGCTAAGTCACTTTTTCAGCCAAGTCCCAGACTCTGTTCTGAGGGTGCCTGCCCACGCAGTTTGTCCCTAATTGCGAAAGCCCTGGCTGATTTAAGTCTCAGAACCCCCGTTGATTTACATAACTGCTGCAAGTGTCGCGACTAATTCAGTCACAATCTCCGTAAAACTAAGATAGGTAAGGGAGAATTGGGCAAGCTAAGCTGAGGGCGACGACGTTGGAAGCCGACCGTTCTGTTCTACCACGATGTTTTTCTCACCCGCAGACAGAACAAGTCCCGACGTAATTTCACCCTGGCTTTGTCCGTCAGTTGCTGTTTGGTCACTGTCAACCCGAGGTTAACCATGCTAGAAGGGAAGCATTGACACCACTTACCCAGCCAAACAGTAGATCCCTGACCGTCATCGTCACCGTTCCGAAGCTGGGAACTTCCCAGCGGCTTGACGCAATCTGACCTGTACCCAGACCTATTTGTGCGATGTCCGGTTTAATAGATCTCAAGCCCAATCAGCACCATCAGGATTTGCCCTTGAGTGGAGCGGAACCCGTAGAATTTCGCGGCAACTACGTTGGCCACATGGATATGTACGCCGACATAGAAGCGGTCAGTACTTATCTTGACGGCCATGACGCCTGGTTTCGTCGCTGTGCACAACCAATGACAGCGGAACCCCTTGGCAATAATGGCTATGCGTTATTGATCGGTCATTTTGGCGCATTGGGCTACGAAGTAGAGCCCAAAGTAGGGTTACACCTGCTGCCCCAAGATCACGGCGTTTATCGCATCCAGACGATCCCCATTCCTGGCTACACCGCCCAGGGGTACGACGTTGACTTCCAAGCCTCGATGAATCTGTTAGAAGTTAACCGTCCTGATGAAGGCATCAGCCCCGTGACTCAGGTGGAATGGGAGCTGAAATTGTCCGTCTGGGTTCAGTTTCCTCGGTTTATTCAGTCCCTCCCTCGCCCGTTGGTTAAAGGAACTGGAGATCGACTGCTGACCGAAATCGTCCGCCAGGTGTCTAAGCGCCTGACCCGCAAGGTGCAGGAAGACTTCCACACCAGCATGAATCTTCCCATGCCCCAGAAGCCCCGCAAGCCCTGGGGACGCTTTGCTGAGGCTGCCAGCTTCAACCCCACAGAAAACCAGACAGAAAGCAATTAAGAGCCGCAGCCTTGGGCTCAGGCAATCAGCTCGGTTGAAACGAGTAGACCTGACTGCCTGAGAAACCTGCTGCCCTTACTGGCGACTGTGGCTGCAAGAGGCGTTCTAGAAATTGGCTAGAATCCGCTGCACAATCTGCACGCCAGTAACTGCCTGCCAGCCAAACAAGCCCACCAGCACCACGTTCAGGCTGATGTGGGTCAAGCGGGCGGTTTCATTGCCCTTTTGCATCAACGGCACTAGCGCCGCTGAGGTCGCGATGAGTCCAGCCATGCCGAGCCCAGCCAGCAGGTGAGGGCCAACAAACAGCTTGCCGTTGTTGATGTAGGTGACGGCCATGCCGCCCAGGGTGCCTAAGACCATCACCGCCAGAATGATCGAACCCAGTTGATGGTGGCGCTGGTTGAACTTGCCCTTGATTAACGCCTTTTTCTCGTCGCCTTCGGCAAAGCGAACGCGACGGCTTTGAATGCCGAGATAAAAAGCGTACAGGGTGGCTGCCAATAGGCCCCACATCAAAATCGGGTGAATGAAATTGAGCCAAGGCTTGATGGCTTCTAGGGTTTCGAGGGTCATGGGCTGCTCCTCCCAGTCACAGTTAAGGTTGCCGTTACAAAACTTTAGTATAGGCGGTTTAGGGGGGTGGCCGGGGTGGCACTCACCAGATCGCGCCCTCGGGAAGTTATCCCTGCTGAGGCTAGGGTGACTTCCCTAAAGTTAGGGGTTAAATTAGCGGAGAACTGCTGCGGAATAGGGAAGGCAAACCCATGAACCGATTGTCGTCAGCCTGGATCGGTGGACTCTGCTGGAGTGCGATCGCACTGCTGTTGCCCCCGTTAGCCCTAGCCGCCGCTGAGGGTAGGGACGAGCAAGTCGCGCCGTCGTTGGAAATAACTGATGCGATCGCAGATTGGCACCCTGACTGGCTAGCCGTAGAGTCGACCCCAGCGCCGCCAGAGGAGCCCCCCGAAGCCGTCCCAACCCCGATCGTAGACCTCGACCCTGAGTCCACAGATCCATCATCCGATT
>PXDR01000048.1 GCA_003566335.1 Cyanobacteria bacterium T3Sed10_344R1 | reverse complement strand
TCTAGGTAATAGTCCACAATGCTGGGGTGCAGGGGCTGGGAAGTGACATAGGCAATCCGGGTGCGGGGATTGCGCAGCCGAATCATCGAAAACAGCAGCCGCTCTTCGTAATAGTGAACCCCCTCCACCTTTTGCAGCTCCCGCTGATCCAGGCTGAGGGACGGCACCACTAGGACATGGCGCTCATTGCGGTCAAAGGCATCCATCGGCACCCAGCAATCCCCCAGCCGCTGCTGAAGCTGCTGAAATGTAGATGTAGCCGCCACATCGGCTAGCACAGAGGACTCCATGGCTCTCCCTCGTAACCCCAGTAATTGAACAGAAATTGAATGAACAGAAATTGAACAGGTGACTCCCCAGTTGCGATCGCACCATAGCGCCACACCCTAGGGTTAGTTTCCCCAAAGATAGCTTGCTCAGTCCGGCTAACGGCTGATTGCCATGCCGTAACCTCGGGACACGCCGCAGTTTCCCCTCCCCAGTACCGACCCCGCGCCCCCCAAACGGCATAAAACCGGCACAAAAAAACAGGGGCGGAATGCCCCTGTTGTCAGCTCGATTCTGGATGGAGGAGAGTTGGATCGGCGAGAAACTTGTTGGCGCGGCACTAGACGCCAGTCTGGACGCAAGTCTGGACGCAAGTTCTAAGCGCAAAACTTAAGGATCAGTCCGCAGGGCTTGGGGTTGCAGCAGGGTGACCAACTGGTCAACGCCGCGCTGAATCCGCCGGGTGACGGTCATGGGGCTGACCCCAATCCGCTCGGCCACTTCCTTGCGGGACATCCCTTTGAAGAAGACAAACTCAATGGCAGCGCGGGTCTTGTCCTCTAGCTGGGCCATGGCCCGCTGTAGCTGCTGCCGGTCTTCTTCTAGCCCTTGCAGCGCTTGGTAATGGGTATCGGTCAGGGTCTCACCCAAGGTGATGGCCGAGTCCGCCTGCTGGCAGACCGTAGCATCCAGACTGAGGGGCATCCGGTTGCGGCTGGCGAGCTTCACTTCCCGCCATTCTTCTACCGACACATCCAGAGCGTCGGCCATTTCAAAGTCAGAGGGCTGGCGACCGAACTGGCGCACAAACTCGCTGTGGCATTTGTAGCCTTCTTTTTGTAGATCTTGCCAGCGACGGGGAATCTTAACAGTAGTGCTGCGATCGCGCAGGTAGTGCAGCATCTCACCCCGGATGTAGGGCACCGCGAAGGAACTAAAGGCGCAACCTTGGCTGGGGTCAAAACGCTCAATCGCTCGAATCAAACCGATATGGCCAATTTGCTCCAAATCTTCGTAGGGTTCAGAACACTGGTAACTCACCCGGTGAGCAATCTTCCGCACCAGCCCGGCATTCAGGCGAACCAACTGATTGCGAACTTTGACCGAAGGAGACTGCTTATAAGCCATCAGCAGTTCCATGCCACGGGAGCGGAGATCAGCAGATTGAGTTGCAGTAACCATAGCGACGAGTTCCTTCGCGAGACGTGAGAGCGATCGAATCAAGCATTGAACCCATTTTCCGCATCTACCTAAAGACTGACTATCGTTGATCTACTGGACTAGGCGACCCCCACCCCCAAAAGACTAGAAAAACTACTGAACCCATTTCTGATTCAGTAAGGTAATCACAGGCTCAACCCCAAGTTTTCTCCGTAAATACGGATGCCAGGTCAGCGCCAAGCCCCGTATGACCTCTGCGGCGTTATCACTACCCAGTCGATTTAAATTAGCGACTACACTAAAAGCTGAAATACTTAACCTTGCCTAGGGCCATTACTGAGGCAGCCAGCCCACATCAGGAGAACACAGCTTATGAACAACACCAGCAACTTCAAAGACGCGCTGAAAAAAGCTCAGGGTCAAGCCCTCGTTGGCCCTAACGTGATCGCCAACGCCCTTCCCTTCCTGGGCGCTGGCCTAATCTTGACTGCCCTCGGCACCTACGGTGGCCTCGGGGTACTACAGCACAATCCCCAGCAGTTCATGATCACCTTCTGGGTGGCGCTGGTGGCGGAATTAGGACTGTACTTCGTCGCTAGCCGCGTCGCTGACCAGGGCAACAACACCACAGCCCTGCCCCTGCTGGCCACCTACAGTCTGCTGTCGGGCTATACCCTCAGCGGCTTGGTTTACCTCGCCTTGTCCAATCAAAGCGTCGGCATTCAGGGCATTGAATTTGCGGCCCTAGGCTGTGGCGTCACCTTTATCGCCGCCCGCCAGTTTGGCTCCAACCTGTCCGAAGAAGACGGCATGGCCCTCAGCCAAACCATCCGCCTCGGCATCGGTGCCCTGGTGCTGGTGCTAGTCGGCCAGTTTCTGTTTGCCGCCTTTGGCGTTTACACCCCTCAATTCCTCGAAATCGCCATTTCGGCCCTCGGGGTGCTGCTGTTTGCAGGGGCTGCGGTGGTGGACTTCTACCTACTGCCCCGCAGCTACCGGGATGAACAGTACCTCTCGGCAGCGCTGTCGATGTACCTCACCTACATCAACCTATTTGTGTTCATCCTGCGGCTGTTGATTGCCAGCAACCGCGACTAATCCGGTCGAACTAATCCGGTCGAACTTGAGATTGCTAAGCTTGGGGGGCAGGCTGCCGCCTGTCCCTTTAGCCGCTTCCTTCCCAAGTTCCCGTCACAAGTATTGACACGCTAGTATTTCTACCTAGCTCATTTTTGTCCGTTCCAAGATCGCCATGTTATTAGAAGCCAGCGACATTCAGCGTCAAGTTGACAGCCTCTCTGAGCGCCTGGGCAAAGCCCAGGAGTATCTTTGACGTTCCGGCCTTGACCGCAAAAATTCAGGATATCGAGCAGCGGGCCGCCCAGCCTGACTTGTGGGATAACCCAGACCAAGCCCAGGGGCTAATGCAGCAGCTCAACGACTGCAAATCCTCCCTAGAACAGCTCAACACCTGGCAGGCTAACCTAGAAGATGTCAGCGCCATTCTGGACTTGCTGTCAGAGGATGACGATGCCGCCCTGCTGAACGAGGCCCAAGACACCGCCCAGCGCCTAAACCGCGAGCTAGAGCAGTGGGAAGTTCAACAGTTGCTCTCTGGGCCTTATGACCAGGGCGGAGCGGTGCTATCAATCAACGCCGGGGCTGGGGGCACCGACGCCCAAGACTGGGCCGAAATGCTGCTGCGGATGTACACCCGCTGGGGCGAACGCCAGGGCTTCAAGGTAGCGTTGCTAGAGCTTTCAGAAGGGGAAGAGGCCGGGGTTAAATCCGCCACCCTTGAGATCACGGGGCGGTTTGCCTATGGCTATTTGCGATCGGAGAAAGGCACCCATCGTCTGGTGCGGATTTCGCCCTTCAACGCCAACGACAAGCGCCAGACCAGCTTTGCCGGGGTTGAAGTCATGCCCCTACTGAACCAAAACGTCGAAGTTGACATTCCAGATAAAGATTTGGAGATCAAGACCTCTCGTTCTGGCGGAGCCGGGGGACAAAACGTTAACAAGGTAGAAACCGCCGTTCGCGTCACCCATCTACCCACCGGCATTTCGGTACGCTGTACCCAAGAGCGATCGCAGCTTCAGAACCG
>PXDR01000402.1 GCA_003566335.1 Cyanobacteria bacterium T3Sed10_344R1 | reverse complement strand
TTGGCGTGAATCTCCGTGGGCTGGAATGGAGCCAGATAAGCCTGGCTGCGGACGCCGCAGGTGAGGGCAATAGTGGGCACCTCCAGGGCTTGACCGGCCAAGATGTCGGCTTCCGTATCGCCGACCATCCAAGCGGTTTCGGTGGCGTAACCCTGCCGCTGTTGATCTGCGATCGCAGTTTGAAGTAGCGCCGTTTTGTGATCAGCCCGATTGCCGTAGGCAACCTGATCATCTGCGGCACCATAGATTTGGCTGACGGCGACCTCTAATTCATACTGACGCAACAGCGCCGCAACCTGCTGAGTTTGACGCAAGGTGACCAACACCAGCCGGATATTGGCTTGTTGCAGCAATGCGATCGCACTATGAACCGATGGCTGCAAGCGGTCATGGCTCAGCAGGGGCGCTTGGTTCACCAATCGCCGCACATGGGTCAAAAACGTAGAGACCTGAGGATATTGCAGGCCCGACCAATGGGCGATATCTTCATCCGCCAAGCGGTTTTGCTTCATTTGCCAGAACTGAGTTACCGTCAGCGGCCTCGGTTCTAGGGCAATGCCGTGGGCTTGATACTCAGCCGCCGTTGCCGCTAGGGCGAGGCGATAGGTGCGGTAGTAACGCTGAGAAACATCTACTAAGGGGCCATCAAAATCACAGAACAAGACTGCGCCAGGGGGCAGCAGGGGCTGAGGATGAGCACCTAACGGCCAAGGAGAACGAACCATAGACAGCCTAGGGATAAACAACCCAAAAGGAGATGTTATTCAAAGAGTTTTAACTTTTATTAAGCTGACCCCACCTTAGCAACGCCACGGCGGAACTGCACTAGGTATTAGTAAAGCTAATTACTCAGGTCAGCAAAGCTGTTGATTGAGCCCTGGATGGCCCCAGATTAAGGGGCGTTCCGGGACGTTGGGGTTAGGTCTAGGGTTCCCCATTTGGCTTCAGGCTGCAACCCTGTGTCCTTAGGCGCAGTAGGGTGAGTCTGGGCAGATCTGGCCATCTTCGAGGTAAAGCACGTTGTCCGCCACGTCCACGATGCGCGGATCATGGGTGACCATGAGCACGGTGCAGCCTTCATTCCGGGCCAGGTTGCACAGCAGGTCAATCCCCCCATAACCGCTTTTAGAATCGAGGGCGGCGGTGGGTTCATCCGCAAAGATAATTCGGGGCTGGTTGGCTAACGCTCTTGCGATCGCAACCCGCTGCTTTTGGCCCCCAGACAGCTTGCTGGGCAGATGATTAGCCTGTTGGCTTAGACCCACCTGATTCAGCAAATCATAGGCCCGCTCTCGGGCAGCGTCGCCTCGAATTTGCCGCAGGTTCAACGCCACCTCGACATTCTCCATCGCGGTCAACGCCGGAAACAGATTGCCCTCTTGAAAGATAAAGCCTAGGTGATTGCGGCGAAACTGGCTGCGTTTGCGGGCTGGTAATGCCCCCAAGTCTTGGCCCAGTAGTCGCACCTGACCCGCCGTCGGGGTTAAAATGCCGCCCAAAATCGAAAGCAGGGTGGTTTTGCCCGAGCCCGATGGCCCCATCAACAGCTGCACGGTGCCTGGGGTTACCGCTAGGTCAATCCCCTGGAGCACCCGCTGCCCGCCCATCTGGGGATAGGTCATTTCAATCCCTGAAGCTGCGATCGCAGCTTCAGGCCAGCTCGCTCCAGGCAACACCGTTTCAGCTGCGCCCCCCGGACTCTGGCGGCGAGTCTGATTGTAGAAGCGTTCCAGTGTCGGCAATACGTTAGTCGTCAACATATTGGTCGGCCAGACCCGGGTCGGCAATATATCGACGAGAGAAAATACCATAGCGTCCAGTTCAATCCCTGACTAATTGCGGTTTGGTGCAGCGGTTCGGGGCAATCGAGCCCAGCCTGCGATCTCTGGTGACCCGATTTACGCCTTGAAGATCTAGGTCTTGAAGATCTACGCCTTGAATACGATCACCGGGTCGATTCGGGTGACTTTTTGAATCGCAAACAGGGCCGATCCCACCCCCATCCCCGCTGTCAGACCCAATAGGCCCAGGGCCGTGACCGGCGTAATCAAGATCAAAATGCCGTGGGCGCTAAACGTCCAGGCCGCCACGCCGTAGCACAGCATCAACCCCGGCCCATAGCCCATTCCCGCCATCCACAGGGCTTGCTCCACAATCACCCGGTAGAGGGTGCGATCATCTGCGCCGATTGCCTTGAGAGTGCCAAATTCCTTCAGGTGATCGGACACCAGGGCATAAAGAATCTGACCCACCACCACAATGCCCACAATTACCCCCACCACGGCCCCCAGCCCCAAGACAAAGCCAATGCCTGTCCGCCGCAGCCAATAGCTGCGGGTGCGGTGCGCCATCTCAGCCTGGGTCAGCACCTGGGTTTGGGGCAGGGCCGCTTGAATCCGCTGCTGGAGTTGGCTCAGGTCTTGGCCCTGGGCCGCCTTAACCAGCACATAGCTGACTAAATCAGCCGAGGTAATTTCCTGGGGTTCAGTCGCTGGGGTGTCCGCTGGATCGGCCCCAGCCACCTGGGCATCACGCGTATCGGCATATTCGGTATCGCAGACAAAGTCCCCGTCTTCTAGACGGCAGCGAATAGAGGCGGAGAGCTGAAAGTCTACGTAGACGTTGGCATTTTCTAGGGACGTGAATAAAAAGGCGCTGGACACCATGGACTGACTGCCCTCAATCAGCCCGACTAGATTGGCGGGGTTGGCCCCAATTTGGGCTTCGTCGCCGATTCCCGCTAGCTGTAGGGTGTCCAGACTGGTGACATCGGCCATGATGCTGTGGGGCTGGCTAAGGTCATCCCGCGCTCCTTCCACAATTAATCCTGGCGAAAAAAGCTGACCATCCGGCTCAAAGCCAATAATCCGCACCAGTTCCAGTTCCCCCTGGGGCGTCCGCCACAGTCCCCCCTGTACGGTCAGGGCTTCAGCCCGCTGCACCCCATCGATCTGCTGTACCTGGGTCACCGTGGCATGGGGCATCGGCAGCGACAGCTCTAGATGCACCATTTCCTCCGCTGACACCCAGAGGTCAGCTTCTGACTGGTCAACTAGGGTGCCCGTGGACTGGACAAAGCCATGCAGTAGCCCAGTTTGAATCCCGACTAGGCTAACGGCAAAGACAATGCCCGCCTGAGACACAAAAAAACGAGGCTTGTCTTGAAGCAGGGTTTTTCGAGCAATAGAAACCATAGGGGCGCTGACCAGCGTTGCGATCGCACCTAAGCTCCCAGGCATGACCCACCATCAGGGGCTGTAGCTATGCCTGTGCCTCAATGCTGCAAAAGATACGCACCTAAGGGCCAAGCGGTTTGCCGGAGCCAACTGTCCCGGAGGCTCCGCTCTATTTATTCGCTTTTATTCGCGCTATTTCGGCTGAATCTGGGGGCGACGGCGCGGGGGCGGGGCTGGTTGCCGAGGCGCTTGGGCCAGCCGCACCCCTTTGTTGAAGTAAATTCCGACCGTCAGCAGCGATAGGACGCCATACACCAAGCGAATGCCCCAACCCACACTCCCAAATAACCGTAAAAAGATGCCGGGT
>PXDR01000563.1 GCA_003566335.1 Cyanobacteria bacterium T3Sed10_344R1 | reverse complement strand
TCTGGGGAGGCTACGCCAACGACAGGCTCAGGGCGAACGGTTTCAAGTCCGTTCGGGCTGAGCTTGTCGAAGCCCTTTGTCAGCGACTTCACAGGGTCATCCGTCCCGCCTTAAGTTGGTATCCTAATCTTGACCCCTAGTTACCGCCAAACCGGAAATTAGGGCTAAGGGTGGACTGCCCAAAATCGCTGGCCATCAATAGTGATTACCAACGGCTTGCCTGATTTTGGCTCCAGATAAACCGCCCCCAGATGGTTAACCCCTGGGGATGGCAACGTCCCTTGGGGCCGATAAACCGGCAACGTCCAGATCGTGGCGTTGCCATCTGCTGACTGGATCTGAGCATAGTAGCTGCGGCTTTCGCTGTCCTCTACCGTCTGAATCTGCACCCATCGGGTCACCGGATCGACATGGCGATACACCCACAGCGCTCGATAATGCCCCCACCAGGACAACAGCCACAGCGGTAGCAGCCCCACCAGCACCAGCATTGCCAGTTTCCCTTGCCAGGGGACGGGAGATGGCCAGCCTAGGGTTTGGGGAGATAGCAGCCCGATTAAACCAAATAGCCCGGCCCCGAGCGATACCAATCCACTGGCTCCCAAGCGCCACCACATATCCGCATGAATCCACACAGTTCACCGCCTAAAAAACTGCTCAGAAAAGCTGTCTAGAGTCCTTCAGGGGAGTTCACGCTACTCGCTGTGCCCTGGCACGATGTCGATGTAGCGCGCATTTATCCCCAGTCGATCGACTTCTACCGCCGTCTGTCCGACGTCTCGGTAGATGAAATACACCTCCATTCCAGCGCTGTACCGAAGACTTTCAAGCTCTTGGCCTTGGGTTTGCAATAAGGGCAGGTAAGCGCCGCCCTGGTGCTGGGGCGTGCCCTCTTTCGCCAACACCTCTGGCCAAGCATCACCCAGCCGGGTTCCAGACAGGGTGCTGCCCTGCCACCAAGATTCACCTCGGCTGCGGGTGCCGATCAGAATGCTGCTCAGCGTGGCATCGCGGCAGTCTGGATAGTCGGCGAAGAAAGAGGACGGGTCGAACATTGCCCGCACCACTTGCGGCCCCTGCATCCTGGTGGCTTCGTAACAGGGCTCGTTGAGCAGAAAGGCAAAATGTATTTGCTGATTAGGGTAGAACACCCAGACGGTAGTGTCTTCATCAGTAAAGGCTCCGGACGGCTGGCCCATGCCGAAGCGGTCTACAAAAGGCCCAAGGTGCTCTACGCCAAGGTAAATCTCCCCCAAGCCTTCACCGGGGACTGCGGTGGCGTGCTTCAGAACATCCAAGGGATCTGACTTCCCCCCACAACTGGCCAGTAGCCCGCCCAGCAACAGCGCTACCCCCACACGCGTCATGCTTCCTTTCCCCACTGAGTGCTGCCACGGTACCGCTGACAATTCCGGCGGTAAAGCTTGGATGATAGCCTACAGGGCCGGGTTGGTAAGTGGCCCCAATTTCTATCCCATTTCTCTGCCGATGACTCTACCGCCGTCAAGGTCGTTGAGCGGCCTAGGATAAGGAGTATTCTAAACGGGTGAAGATGCCCGTTGACGATGGATTAGGTAGGCTCATGCGACTGTCTCAGATGCTTTTTGTCACCCTGCGGGAAGACCCGGCAGAGGCCGAGATTCCCAGCCATAAACTGCTGCTGCGAGCTGGCTATATGCGGCGGGTGGCGAGCGGGGTCTATGCCTACTTGCCCCTACTGTGGCGGGTGCTGGGCAAGGTCTCTGAGATTGTCCGGCAGGAGATGAATGCCACCGGAGCCCAGGAATGTCTGCTGCCTCAGCTCCAGCCTGCGGAACTGTGGCAAGAGTCGGGCCGCTGGGAGACCTACACCAAGGCCGAGGGCATCATGTTTGCCCTGACTGATCGGCGCGACCAGGCATTGGGCCTTGGCCCCACCCATGAAGAGGTGATCACTGCGATCGCACGGGACATGATCCGTTCCTATCGCCAGTTGCCCCTGCACCTGTACCAAATCCAGACCAAGTTCCGGGACGAAATTCGGCCCCGGTTTGGCCTGATGCGGGGTCGAGAATTCATCATGAAGGATGGCTATTCCTTCCACACCGATGCCGAGAGCCTGAAAGAGACCTATCAGGACATGTATGCCGCCTACAGCAACATCCTGCGGCGGTGCGGCTTAGCCTTTCGAGCGGTGGAGGCTGACTCTGGGGCGATTGGCGGCTCTGGTTCCACCGAGTTCATGGTGCTAGCCGATGCCGGAGAAGACGAGGTGCTGTATTCCGAAGACGGTCAGTATGCCGCCAACGTGGAGAAGGCTGTGTCTCTGCCGGTGGATGCGGTGCCGTCGGAATTTTCTGAATACCAGGTGCTGGATACCCCCAACACCCCCACCATTGAGTCCCTGGCCCAACTGCTGAGCTGTTCCCCCACCCAGATCGTCAAAAACGTGCTGTATGTGGCCGGGTTTGACAGCGGTAAACAAGTGCCGGTGCTGGTGACCATTCGCGGCGACCAAGACGTGAACGACGTGAAGCTGCAAAATGAGTTGACCAAGCTGGCGGCAGACTACGGCGGTACGGCGGTGCTGTCCCTAGAAGTGCCCGATGCTGAAGCCCAAGCGGCTTGGCTGGCTAAGCCCCTGCCCCTGGGCTACATTTCTCCTGGGGTGGGCGATGACTACCTGAAAGCGCCGAACAAAGATTTTGTGCCCAAGTTCCTGCGCCTGCTGGATCAAACGGCGGTGGATCTAGAAAACTTTGTCACGGGGTCTGATCAGACCGGTCGCCACGTGGTCGGAGCCACCTGGGGCAAGCAGTTCACGCTGCCTCAACGGGTGGTGGATGTGCGAAAGGCGGCGGCAGGCGATCGCACCCTCCACGACCCCAACCAAGTCCTCCAAACTGCCCGGGGCATTGAGATCGGCCATATTTTTCAGCTGGGCTCTAAATATTCTCAAGCCCTGGGGGCGACCTACACCAATGAAGCAGGTCAGGAAATTCCTCTAGAAATGGGCTGTTACGGCGTTGGCGTGTCTCGCCTCGCCCAGGCAGCGGTAGAACAGTCCTACGACAAAAACGGGATTATCTGGCCGGTTGCGATCGCACCCTATCAAGCCATCGTCGTCATCCCCAACCTGAACGCCGCTGACCAGGTGGCCGCTGCCGAACAGCTCTACGCCGACCTCACCGCCGCCGGAATCGAAACCCTGCTGGATGACCGCAACGAGCGGGCCGGAGTCAAGTTCAAAGACGCCGACCTAATCGGCATTCCCTTCCGGATTGTCACCGGAAGATCCTTGAAAGACGGAAAAGTCGAAGTGGTGAAGCGGGCCACTGGCGAGGCTGAAGAACTGGCCCTCGACGCCGTGGTGCCCACCCTGCAAGGCTGGATTGCTGAAGCCCTGGGCTAAGTCCCTTTGTTACGCCCTTTTGTGGAAATGACCGATGGAATTTATCACCATTCTGCTGTCGGGCCTGCTGCTGATTGTCTCCCCCGTGGGCATCGTGGTGGATCGGCTGGCGGAAAACGCGATTCGCGATCGGCTCTACGCGGCTGAAGACCTAGTAGTG
>PXDR01000566.1 GCA_003566335.1 Cyanobacteria bacterium T3Sed10_344R1 | reverse complement strand
GTCTGGTTACAGCCTAGCTATTACGTTCTAATGAGGAATCATGAAAACACTGCCTAAAGAGCGTCGGTATGAAACTCTGTCTTACCTGCCGCCCCTAACGGATTCTCAGATTGAGAAGCAAGTCGCCTACATCCTGAGCATGGGCTACATCCCGGCGGTTGAGTTTAACGAAGACTCTGACCCCACCGCTTACTACTGGACGATGTGGAAGCTGCCTTTGTTTAAGGCAACGACCACTTCTGAGGTGCTTAGCGAAGTCCAGGCTTGCCGCTCTGAATACTCCAACTGCTTTATCCGCGTGGTTGGTTTCGACAACGTGAAGCAGTGCCAGATTCTCAGCTTCATCGTGCACAAGCCCGGCTCTAACAGCGGCTACCGCTACTAAACCGATTGCTGAACTCGACGCCCCTAGCTAGTCTGGGGACAAGAGCCAGCTTAATTGAGCTAATCAAGCGCCTCGTAAAATCATCTGTTGATGGTTTCACGAGGCGTTTGAGTATCGACTTTCCCGTCGTTCTGCTGAACTCCCCATGGTGACGCCTGCCGCTACAAACGCACTGCCGATCACCCCAGGCGAAAACCGTGTCGCGCTACGGGGCATGGACTGGGTGGCATATTGCCAGATGCGATCGCTGCTCATGGAGCGTTCTCAAGCCCGCCTGACCTACGATCGCGGCACCCTGGAAATCACCATGCCCTCAGAAGTCCACGAGTTCTATGCCCGCTTGATTGAGCGGTTCATCATTATCTTGGTGGTTGAACTGGGGCTGCGGGTTAAGACGCTGGGATCCACAACCCTGGATCGCCAGGATCTTGACCGGGGGGCTGAGCCCGACAACGGCTATTACATTCAAAACCAAACCCAGGTGGCCGGTCGGGCAATCGATCTCTCAGTCGATCCGCCCCCTGATTTGGTGGTGGAAGTTGACATCAACCACACCGACATTGATAAAAATGCCCTGTATGCAGCCATGGGGGTGCCTGAACTTTGGCGGTTTAACGGCAGGGTTTGGCGAATTTACCAACTGCAGGATGGGGCGTACCAGGAGTGCGATAAATCGCCAACCTTCCCCGTGGTGGCCAAAGACGACCTCTATCAGTTCTTATCCACCGGTCAGACCGATGAAGTCGCCGCAGAAATCAACTTCCGCACTTGGCTTAAAGCCCAACTCTAGGTTTTTTCCGCTGCCACGCCCCACCCTGAATCATCAGAGCAGGTTAAACAGGGCGTCGTCGAGTTCGTAGCCCAGCATTTGGGTCATGAACTGCAGCCGTTTTTGGCCGTCTAGGTTGCGGGTTTTCAGCCAGTGGGCGATCGCAAAGATTTTACCCATGACAAATAGCTCCAAGGATTCCGGGTTATAGCGAATGCCTTCCCGAGGGCTGAACTGATGGGGCACCAGCATGGCAGCATAGCGTCCTAGCTCGCCCGCTTCCCAGTCGAGAATCAGGGGGAGCCAGGGATAGTGGGCATCCAGGCGCAAAAACCAGAGGCGAACCTCCGGAATCTCCGACAGCTCCCGAGGATCGGTGGGGTCGCGGGGAATATTCACCTCAAACCGCAGATCCACCCCCTCTAGGGCCAGTTTGTCCTGGCTCAGCCAGGGTTGAATCAGCCCATGGGCCGGAGTCAAGTCCAAGGCTTCAATCAACGGCTGGGTCAGGGTAATGGTTTGGGGCATGGGGTCAAAGATAAGAACACCTTTTTCATTCTGCCAGGCCACTGCCAGGGGGCGGGGCAGGATTGTCCCAGGGTCAACACCAAGGGATGATGGAAGCTGGCTGAGTTCTGGTCGTTTCCCGGTTTCCCATGTCTGACGCTCCCTTTCCGGTTTGCATTACCCTGGGCACCCGCCCCGAAGCCATCAAGCTGGCTCCGGTGATTCGCCAGTTTCAGCAATCACCGCTGTTCACCACCCAAGTTGTGCTGACCGGCCAGCACCGCGAAATGGTCACCCAGGTGATGGATCTGTTTGGCCTCCGGGCCGATCGCGATCTGGACATCATGCAGCACGGCCAAAGCCTGACCGACATCACCTGCCGCAGCTTGCAGGGGTTAGAAGCCCTATTTAAAGATCTCCAACCCCGGCTGGTCATTGTGCAAGGGGACACCACCACCGCATTTGCTGCTGCCCTAGCCGCCTTCTACCAGCAGATTCCGGTGGGCCATGTGGAGGCGGGTCTACGCACGGACAACCTCTATAATCCCTATCCCGAAGAGGCCAACCGCCGTCTGGTGTCCCAAATCACCCAGCTTCACTTTGCCCCCACCGCCAAAGCTGCCGAGAACCTGCGCCAGTCCGGGGTGGTTACCCCGATTCACCAAACCGGCAATACGGTGATTGATGCCTTGCTGACCGTGGCCGATCAAAATCCCCCCTGCGACATTCCGGGCCTAGATTGGGCGCAACATCGGGTGATGCTGGCTACCGTCCACCGCCGGGAAAACTGGGGGGAACCGCTACAGGATATTGCCCAGAGCTTTACCACCCTGCTAGACAAGTTCCCGGATACGGCCCTGCTGCTGCCCCTACACCGAAACCCGACGGTGCGAGAGCCATTGCAGGCGGCCTTGGGCAATCATCCTCGGGCCTTTTTGGTGGAGCCCCTAGACTATGCCCAGTTGGTGGGGGCGATGCAGCGCTGTACCCTGCTGTTGACGGACTCAGGGGGATTGCAGGAAGAAGCGCCGGGCCTAGGTAAGCCGGTGCTGGTGCTGCGAGAGACCACGGAGCGGCCTGAAGCGGTCACCGCTGGCACGGCCAAGCTGGTGGGCACCCAGCCTTCAACGGTGGTCAGTGCCGCGACGGAACTGCTCAGCAATCCGGCGGCCTACGATCGCATGGCAAAAGCGGTGAATCCTTTTGGCGATGGGCAGGCCAGTCAGCGCATCTTGGAGATTGTGGCGGCGTTTTTGGCGGAGTAGTGCGGATTAGTGTGAGAAGGCGGCTAGCTCGACCCCAAATTAATGGCGATCGGCGGGACGATCAGCATTCTGGGGGGCTGGCTGACCGTCTGGGTCAAAGATGGGGCGAACAACCGATGCGATCGCATCCTGAACAAACGCCTTAACGAACTCCTCCCGGCGGTTCAGCGCGAACTGTTTTTGCACCACTTCCCCCATGCCGCCATCGCCCCAGTCTTGGTTTTGGCGAAAATACTGGGCAAAACTCTTCCCGGCAATCCGGGTCAAATACGCCGCGCTTACCCCCTGGAGCGCCCGGCCCGCCAGCACTGTGGTCAGGTTCGTTTGCAGGCCCAGGGACAGCAACTGCAGTGCCCCTTTGACCACTCCCAAACTGGTCAGGGTTTTGGCTAAAGATAGGGCCAGCTCTTGCCCCTCGGCCAAGCTGACCGAACAGCCATAGACCTGCCCCAGGGCCACTACCATCTGAGCATTCACCGCCGCCGTTGCCAGCAGGTCGAGCCCCGGCAGGGGCGTCACCGCTAGCACCCCTGCCCCAATCCACTGAAAGCGGTCAATCACCTGATCGGCCTGCTGCTGGCGCTGCTGATCAATCACCGTTCGGGCCTGGTCTCGTAAGCGCTGG
>PXDR01000352.1 GCA_003566335.1 Cyanobacteria bacterium T3Sed10_344R1 | reverse complement strand
GGCACGGCAGCAGTTTTATCAGGCGGTTCAACCGCCTGACTCTGAAATTGACTTGGCGACCGCCGCCCTCCACTTGGCGCAAGAAGAGTATCCCCAGCTGTCGGTGGAAGCGTATCAGGCGCAGCTTGACCAAATGGCAGAGGCCATCCGCCAACAGTTGCCAGCAGAACCCTATCCCCTCCGTCGGATTCAGGCGCTCAATGCCTATCTCTACGAAGAACTGGGCTATCGCGGCAACACTGAGAACTACTACGACCCGCGCAACAGCTATCTGAATGACGTGATGGATCGGCGCATGGGTATCCCCATTAGCCTGTCCTTGCTGTACCTAGAAGTCGCCAGCCGGATTGGGCTTCCCATGGTGGGAATTGGCTTCCCAGGACATTTCCTAGTCCGGCCCACGGTGCGGGACATGGCCGTGTTTGTCGATCCGTTCCACCAGGGCGAAGTGCTGTTTATCGAAGACTGTCAAGAACGGCTGCAGCAAATGTATGGGCCGAACGCTCAGCTGCGATCGCACTTTTTAGAGCCCGTCGGAGCCCGCCAGTTTTTGGGCCGGATGCTCAACAACCTGAAAATGATTTACCTCAATCGGCAGGACATCACCCGTGCCCTAGCCGCGATTGAGCGTATTTTGCTGCTGTTTCCCAACGACGGCCAAGAGCGCCGAGATCGCGGGCTTTTGTACTATCACGAGGGGCGCTTGATTGAAGCCCGTCAAGATCTCGAAGCCTACCTAGAAGCCTTACCCCAAGCGGAGGATGCCCCGGAAGTGCGGCAGTTGCTGAAGCAAATTAATCGAGACGTTTAGGGTAGGTCGGATAGGGTAGGTCGGAGAACTCTCGCTACGGATAGCGATTGAGTGAGTGGATGGGGGGATGAACTGCCCCTAGCTGGCGCTGTCTGCCGGAATCATTGAGACGATTTGATCGACAAACTTTTGGTGGTCAACCACCGGCTTAGAAATGTAGCCGTCTGCCCCGCTCTGCTTTAGAAAGTTTTCTCGATCCCCATCCATCGCGTGGGCCGTGACCAAAATGACCGGCAGGCTAGCCGTCAACGGATTTTCCTTCAGCATTTGGGTGATTTTAATCCCATCGACAGGCTTGCCCTGGTAAACGCTGTGGGACAAGGACACATCCATCAAAATGATGTCGGCCCCTCGACCATTGGCAATCTGCATCACCTCTTCGACGTTTTCGGTGTGCTTAACTGCTAATCCGCCCCGTTTCGTCAGGATCTTCGAGAAAACCCGTGCATTAATCATGTCATCTTCCACAATCAAGACGGTCTTCATGGTGCTTCGGGGTTCCTTTTGTCTGGGCCTGTGCTGTGAGCTTGAAAGAATCGCCGTGGCGTAACGGCTAGCGGGAGATTACTGTGAAAGACAGGTCACTCCCCGTTTACCCTGGTATGGTTCTACTGCTAAACCACGCTAGCTTAAGCATCAGAAACCAGGGCATCGGGTTGCCCAGTCTAGGGGGAACCTATTGCCACGCCGCGACCCTTCCATATAAGTTACAGCATTGTTACTAGCTCTCCGTCATGGACTAGACCATGGCATTGCCCTTTGGGCCGTCGCCTGTTTAGTTCTTTCCCTAGCCTACCGACTGGCTGCTGGATTGATTGACCTTGCCCGATCCCCTGAGATTCCGCAGACTATTCCACAGACTGAGGCGGTTCGCCTCGGGATATGTCGGCAGCCTCTTCTGCCGCCACGCTTCTGCCGCCAACCTTGGCAACTCGCTTTAGCCCAACTCTCGCCTTAGCAACAACAACTTTAGTCGGCCCCTTCGGCACTTAAGGAAAACCGCTGATGACTGACCAGCTCAATATGCTCTCTGCCGGACAAATTGTGGTGACGGCCCTGCACACAGAAGTGCAGCAGTCCTACCTGGAATACGCCATGAGCGTGATTGTCGGGCGAGCGCTGCCAGATGTGCGCGATGGGCTCAAACCCGTGCATCGTCGCATTCTCTACGCCATGCACGAACTGGGGCTGACGCCAGACCGACCGTTTCGGAAGTGCGCTCGGGTCGTGGGGGATGTGCTGGGTAAGTACCATCCCCACGGGGATCAGGCGGTCTACGACGCCCTGGTGCGGATGGGGCAGGATTTTTCCAGTCGCTACCCGCTGTTGGCCGGGCACGGCAACTTTGGCTCGGTAGACAACGACCCGCCCGCCGCGATGCGGTACACCGAAACTCGGCTAGCCGCCGTTGGCAACGAGGCGCTGCTCAGCCAGATTGGTGAGGCAACGGTTGACTTTACCGATAACTTTGACAGCTCCCAGCAAGAGCCCATCGTCTTACCGGCCCAGTTGCCAAACCTGCTGCTCAACGGCAGTTCTGGCATCGCTGTGGGGATGGCCACCAATATTCCGCCCCACAACCTAGGGGAAGTGGTGGATGGACTAATTGCCCTGATTGATCGGCCTGATTTGTCCGATGATTCCCTATTCCAGCTGATTCCGGGGCCGGACTTTCCTACGGGAGCGGAAATCACTGACCTCAGCGGCGTCCATGCGGCTTATCGCACGGGCCGAGGCAGCATTCCCATGCGGGGCATTGCCCAGTTTGAAGAAACCCGACCGGGGCGGGGTCGCCAGCGCCGCAATGCCATTGTGGTGACGGAACTGCCGTTCCAGGTGAATAAGGCGAGCTGGATTGAAAAAATTGCTGATTTAGTCAATCAGGGCCGGATTGAGGGGATTGCCGATATTCGCGATGAAAGTGATCGCGACGGTATGCGGGTGGTGATTGAGCTGAAGCGGGAGGCCCAGCCCCAGCTGGTGCTGAATGAGCTGTACCGCATGACGCCGCTACAGTCCAACTTTGGCGCGATTATGCTGGCCCTGGATAATGGCCAACCCCGTCAGATGCCCCTGCGGGAACTGCTGCAAAGCTTTCTGGATTTTCGCGAAACCACCCTGCTTCGCCAATATCGCCATGAACTGGCTCAGGTGCAGGGGCGGATTCATCTGGTGGAAGGGCTGCTGCTGGCCCTACGCAATCTGGATGGCGTGATTGACACCCTGCGCCAGTCTCCAGACGGCAGCACGGCGAAAGCGACGCTGCAAACCCAGTTTGACCTCAGCAGTCAACAGGCGGACGCCATTTTGGCCATGCCCCTGCGGCGGCTGACGGGTTTAGAGCAGCAGAACCTGCAAACGGAATTTGATGAATTAACGGTACGGGTCGGGGAGCTAGAGCTGCTGCTGGGCAACCGCAAGGAGCTGATGAAGTCCCTGAAGAAGGAGCTGCGCAGTCTGAAGAAGCGGTTTGGCGACCCTCGCCGCACCCGGATTCAAACGGAGGCGGAACGGGCAGCGGAATCGGAGCAGTTGGCGGAAATTATCGCCGAGGATGTCGAAGAAGAAACGATTCTAGAGTTTTCAGATAAGGGCTACGTCCGGCGATCTTCTCCCCGGGCGTTTCAGCGGCGGCAGGGGCAGGAGGCAGTTTCCAGTGAACTTCAGCCGGTGGAGGACTTTACCTACCAGACGGTGAGCGCCCTGACGACCCAAGAACTGCTGGTGTTCACCCGGGATGGCAAAGCCTT
>PXDR01000280.1 GCA_003566335.1 Cyanobacteria bacterium T3Sed10_344R1 | reverse complement strand
TGATCAGGTTCGGCGGGTTGAAGCCCTTGACCGCCGACAACTTGAGCGCCCGCCCGTCTCTCTGCCGCCCCAAACCGAGCTTCAACCCGCCGAACCTGATCACCTGGCTCGGGTTGACCTCAGTTTGGCCCTGAAAGATGACGACTATGATGATCAGCTGCGCCAAGCCCAGGTGAAGCTCTACGAGCTGCAGCAAAAAATCAACCAGGCCAAAATCCCGGTATTGGCGATTTTTGAAGGGTGGGACGCCGCAGGCAAAGGCGGCGCAATCAAGCGCTTAACCACGACGCTAGATCCCCGCAGTTACCAGGTGCATCCCTTCGCTGCCCCCACGGATGAGGAAAAAGCCCATCACTATCTCTGGCGGTTCTGGCGCAGGCTGCCCCCCGCCGGGAAAATCGGCATCTTTGACCGCAGTTGGTATGGCCGGGTGATGGTGGAGCGGGTTGAGGGCTTTGCCACTGAAAATGAATGGCGACGGGCCTATCAGGAGATCAATGAGTTTGAAGCCCAGCTCACCCATCGGGGCTATGTGCTGCTGAAGTTCTGGATCCACATCAGTCAAGAGGAGCAACTGCGCCGGTTTGAAGCGCGTAAGGACGATCCGTTTAAGCAGCACAAGCTCACGGACGAAGACTGGCGCAACCGCGAGCGATGGAATGAGTATCATGTGGCGGTGAATCAGATGATTCAGCGTACCCATACCCCTACCGCCCCCTGGACTGTGGTGGCGGGGGATGACAAGCAACATGCCCGAGTCACGGTGATTAAAACGGTGGTTGACGCGATTAAACACTGGAGCTAACGCTGGGTTCGAGAGGCTAAGACATTCTGGTCTGACTCTCTCTGCTGGGGATGTCGTGTCCCCGGCTATCTCTTCCGCCACCACAGGTATGTTGAATATAGACAAGTTGCTGCGAGAAGCACTATGAGCATGACGAGCCAAGCCATCGCGACGTAACCCGCCACAACGCTATCGTATGGCCCGATGATATCGGCTGGAGGCTCGACAGCAAGGGGGCCGAAATGTGTCAGGCCGACAAAGAAAAAGCCGAAGCCCGTCACGAACGCCCAGTATAGGGGGGCAGTGTGCCCCTTGATATAGAGGTAAAAGCCAACGGCAATCAAGGGATAAAAGCCAAGGCTATAGGTAAATGGGGTAACTTCTGGAATCAGCGGCCAGCCGACATGGTTGCCGCGTATGATGTGATCCACATGATGCCCAACGCCAAAGAGGGTGGTCAGAATCGCCAATGTAAGCAGTTGCCTTCTCCGCTGCAACATGCATACCTCCTGATTATCAAGCGTCTAAGATGATCTGCCTCAGGGTTGCGATCGCACCCTAGATCTTGACGCTAACGCGATCGCACTGCATTGGCGAGGGGCTGCAAATTTGTCTTGAGACCTGAGCGCGGTCTGAGGGTGGGAATCCGGGAGAGGGACAAATCCTGATCTGGCAGCAGATCCCATTGATATTGCCGCAGCAGTAGCGCCAGGACGATTTTCATCTCCATTTTGGCGAAGGCTAATCCGACGCAGATGCGGGGGCCACCCCCAAAGCCCACCAGGGTATAGTCGTTCCGCCGCTGCTCAGCTCGCTCGGGGCCAAAGCGATCGGGATCGAAGGCGTCAGGCTGGTTATAGCAGTGCGGATCGTAATGGGCTGAGCGCATCTGGTACAGGGCCATCCATCCTTCTGGAACCCGATAGCCATTGAACTCAAAGGGTTTAATCACACCGCGAAAGCCGCCACCCACGGGTGGATATAGGCGCTCAACTTCTTTTAGCACCTGCTCTAGATAGGGCATTTGCCCCAACTGCTCTAGGCTGAGTGGCCCCGACATGGCTAGCGCCTGCTGTTCTGAGCGGCAAGTTTCGAGGCTTTTGGGATGCTGAGCCAGGGCCATCATGGCCGAAGTGAGCATGGAAGTGGTGGTTTCATGGCCTGCAAACAGCATCAGCAGGGCTTGGGCCTTAAGTTCTTCTAGGGTGAGGCGATCCCCCTGTTCATCTCGGCTTTGCACTAGGAGGCCGAGGGCATCCTGGGTAGGATGGGCCATGCGCTCTTTCACCACTTGCTCGATGTGCGCCAGCAGGTGATCGCGAGCTTGCAGGGCTTTGCCATAGGGCGTCCAGGGCCAGCGGAGGGGCACCGTAAATAGGCCATTGGTGAGGGTTGTAAACCATTGGGAAAGCTGCTCGGTCAGGGCACCCGGTTCACTGCCAATGAGTAGGGTGCTAGCAACCTCGAAGGTGAGCTGCTTCATGGCGTCGAAGCAGACCAAGGCGTCTTGCTGCTGCCAGTGCTGGAGGTAGTGCTGGGTGATGCTGACCATGGTGTCGAAGTAGCTGTGCAAAGCCGCTCCGTGGAAAGCGGGCATCAGCAGCTTGCGGTTGCGGCGATGCTGTTCCCCTTCCTGCAAAAACAGGGACTCCCCCAACAATTCCCGGAAGGGGCCGGGCCATCCCTCCCGCCAAGAGAAGTGCTCCATATGGGAGGAGAGGATAAAGCGGTTGGCCTCCTGCCCCATCATCACCACGGTAGGGCGTCCGATCAGATGGGTTTTAAAGATGTCGCCGTACTCCGCCTGACGCTTGCTGGCGAAGTCAGGATCTCGCAGGAAACTTAGGGTCTCCCCCACTAGGGGAAGGCCAAAGCGACCAGGGGGCAGGGGGCGGGCGGGATCAGTGCTAATCAAAGGTTCTTAGCTCAATCATTCATGATCTTCAATTTATCGCAGTCAACCGCTCGAACGTCATCGCCTTGGGCATTCTTAGGAATTGATCGGTGGTGTAGTTGGCAGGTGTTGTAGGGAATGCAGCCGATAAGATCTGCGATCGCACTAGTGGAGTGTTATGTATCGATTAATCGAGAGGGATGTTTTGCCACAATTCTGCTGCAATAAACCTCGATAAATGTCCAACATTTGTGGTGGCGATTACCACATCTGTAATTCCTAAAGTCTTAGCTTGAGCAATCAGAATCATGTCACCATCAATGGTTTTATCCCCTGCTGTTGGTTGTCCCTGTTGTCGTGCCTGTGCCCACAGTTCAGCGGCTTGGTGCATTGAAGTGGTTGTGATTGGCAAATACTCAAGTTGTTGACACAAAATATCTAAGCGGGCAAGCCTTTTTTTTTGTTGGCCCGCAGCAATTCCCGACGAACTTCATAATCGGCGATTTCTGGCACTACTATGTGGTTACCTGACTTGAGGTGAGACTGAAGCCACTGGTTGCAAGCGATCCCTTGGGAAGAAAGTTTTGGATTAGTAACCAGGCCGATCGGCCCTGTATCTAGTAAGATTGTTCGCACTACCATGCGATCCCTTTCATCTCAAGCGGAAATAGCTTGCGGTCAGAAAGCCGATCTTCATCTAGCACCTGAACTAAATACTCACCTGTCTCTTGTTGTTCTTCAACGTCTTCTTCGCCTTCAATCCAGGACTGAAGCATATCAACGGCTTCAGCTTGCTTTTGACTGAGTTGAAGTGATTTTGCCAAAAGCTGTAAGGACATTGCTTCAACGGATAGCCCCTGTCGCTCGGCTTCTTGCAAAAGGTATTGCT
>PXDR01000286.1 GCA_003566335.1 Cyanobacteria bacterium T3Sed10_344R1 | reverse complement strand
CGTCAGATGCTGCCAGATGCCAGGCAGGTCGATGAACTTCAGATCGATCATCTGAATGTCTTGGTCTTGAATCATCTTCAAGACTTCTGCGGGAGTCTGGGCCATGAATGTCTCCTTGCCTCTATCGATGTCAATTGTCGATGTCAATTGGGGTGGCGCTCAGGTTGAGTCTGCGAGGCCAAGACGAGTCAATAACTCGACTGGACACCGTATTCTTGGGAATGCCTTGAGACCTGCACCTCTGCGCCAGCCCTAGCTGCTGACGACTGAGCAACCCTGTGGGTGCAACTGCACAATCCTAAAAATAGGCTGCAGGAGATTTTGTATCATCTAATACTTTTTGCCGATAGCCCGGGCTGGAGACCGCAAAACTTGGAGGTCGAGGGCAGAATCAGCGCCTGCTGACGGTGGCGGTGATCCCCAGAGAATCGCCAAACTGTATTGCGAAAAATTGCGGATTGTAAACTTTGCGGCCTGAGGCTCAACATCTACTGAGACCATAGCCGGAGGGCTGATTCTTGCGTGGTAGACTAAGCTCTGAACTGGCGTCAAACCAGCGCCACAGCGCTTCTTGGCCCGGTTTTGAGCCGGTCATTTTTAATCAAAATAGACACGACATAAACGCAAAACAGAACTCAGTTACGAAATTTAAGTCACCAAGAAACAAAGTCACGAAAGAGTTGGGAGAGGAATTTCATGCGGGATGCAGTCACAAGCCTAATTCGCAACTACGACAACACGGGCCGATATCTAGATCGCGAAGCCCTCAGCACCCTAAAGTCTTATTTTGATGGCGGCACAGGGCGAGTGAAAGCTGCAACTGTGATTAGTGCCAATGCCGCCAGCATTGTCAAAGAAGCCGGGATTACCCTGTTCGAGCAGGTACCTGAGCTGATTCGTCCGGGCGGCAATGCCTACACGACCCGCCGCTATGCAGCCTGTCTGCGGGATATGGACTATTACCTGCGCTACAGCAGCTATGCCTTGGTTGCGGGCAGCGTTGATGTCTTGGATGAGCGGGTGCTGCAAGGGCTGCGGGAAACCTACAACTCTTTGGGCGTGCCCATTGGCCCAACGGTGGTTGGCGTTCAGATCATGAAGGATCTGGTTAAGGCTAAGGTCGCTGAAGCCGGAATCGAAGGGGTGGACTTCCTAGATCAGCCGTTTGACTACATCACTCGGGAGTTGAGTGAGGTCAGCATCTAAGCCGGAGTCCGGGGCTACTGCTGGAGCCTCTGCTGTGACCTGAAAGGTGATCATCAGAAGTTGAGATAGAAAAGGGGCGCTCATGCGAGCGCCCCTTTTCATAGGTGTTTTTTAATCCAGCCCTGACTTAACTTTGTTCAGGTTAATCGGGCAAATGCCTAGAGGACTCAAGAGCCCCGAGGCGCGTGAAGAGAATTGCTTAGAACGCGTCTAAGTCGAGTGCCCGTGAACCACCCTCTTGCAGCATGTTGAGGTTGCGGCCCAACTGCCACCAGACGAGTCCGCCGGTAAACAGGGTGAGGGGTGTACCGACGGCGTAGGCCAGTTTGGTGGGAAAGCCAAAGATCTCTAGCCCAGATCCCAAAAATAGACAGATGCCCAGGCACATGCCCAAATAGGGCACTTTGAGTTGGAGTCCCCGCAGTTTGGCCAAGGTGCGGGTTGAGCGATGGGCCGCCCAGTCTTTGACCGAGTCTTGCAGGGTGCGGCTAAAGGCTGAACCGGATGCGATCGCAGCTAAGAATCCAGCTAAAAACAAAAAATAGGGGGGGTCAGGATACACGGTCGGCCCTCTCGCAATAGCGTTTGTAAAACAATGTTAACGGACTCATTATAAGCCAGGCCGTCCCCCTGATCCCCTGGCTCAGCTCCCAGCCCCTGGGGCGAGGCTTCTCAGAAAAGGGGGAGATTTCTGAGAAGAACGGCAGATTTGCTTAATGTTCCTTGGAACTACGAGGTGTTTAGGTGAGGACTCACCCCGGCTGTCGGCGGTGCTGAAATCGGCTGACGGGTTTAGGCGGCGGCGGATCTCATCCTGATCTTGCGCCTGTTTCCCCAGGTGCTCTCGGATTAGTCCCTTGCCCTTGGCGGAGCTTGAGGATAAATCCCGGAGTTTTGTTGTTCAGGATGCAGTTCTCGAAGGGTAGGCCAGCTAAAGTTTTGAGAGTCTGAGCTTGTTGCTGTGCTTGAGTTGCGATCGCAGTTCGCCGCCGTCCCCACGGTTCAATCCCAGCCCGATTCCAGCGCGACCGCTGAGGTTCTTGCCTCAATTGCTTCCCTATTTCTCTCAGCTTTGTTACAATCATTAACAAAGAAAGCTGTTACGAAATATAAACGCATGTCTGCACAAGTTTTTTCTACTGCCCTGGTTTTGGGTACGTCCACTCTGATCTGGTGGCGCTGGCAGGCTCAATCTGCCCAGCCCAACTACGAAGCCATCCCAGTGCGGGTTCGCGAGCAGTAATCACGATTGATTCGGGTTTTAGTAACACTTTTTCCCTAATTAGTGGGCAGACTTGGTGCAATCGCATTAGGTCTGCATCCTTGTTCTTTTGCTCGCCGTTGTTCCGTTCTCCTCAGCTTTGCCTGGGTGCCCAGCGCTTGACTGCGCCAGTGCCCAACGGCCCTACTCCCCCAACTGCACAGCGTTTAGCTCTGTAGTCCTCCCCACCCTCTTGTTCGCTTGGTAATTCGTCTGCGGAGATAGCTGCCATGAAGTCCGCTCAAGTCTCTACTGATCTCGTCCGTACATATCTGAAAGAAATTGGCCGCGTCCCACTGCTGACCCACGAGCAGGAAATCCTTTATGGCAAGCAAGTGCAGCGCTTCAATCAGCTTCATGCTGTTCGAGAAGAGCTAGCTGAGCAGCTTGACCGCGCCCCCACGACTGCTGAGTGGGCCAAAGCGGCTGAACTCTCTGAGGCTGATCTATCCCGCGTTGTCGATCAAGGCAGCGCCGCCAAGCGCAAAATGGTGGAGGCCAATCTGCGGCTGGTCGTCTCGGTAGCGAAGAAATACATTAAGCGCAACGTTGACCTGCTGGACTTGATTCAGGAAGGCACCATTGGTATGCAGCGCGGGGTAGAAAAGTTTGACCCCACCAAGGGCTACCGCTTCTCTACTTATGCTTATTGGTGGATTCGTCAGGCGATTACCCGTGCGATCGCAGAGAAAAGCCGCACCATCCGCTTGCCAATCCACATCACCGAGAAGCTGAACAAGATCAAGAAGACCCAGCGGCAACTGGCCCAAGAATATGGTCGCGCTGCCACCGCGAGCGAACTAGCGGACGCCTTAGACCTAACCGCCAAGCAAGTGCGGGACTACCTAGAGAAAGCCCGCCAGCCCTTGTCCCTTGATCTACGCATTGGCGACAACCAAGACACAGAACTAGGGGATCTATTAGAGGACACCGGCCCCTCGCCCGAAGACTTTGCTACCCAAGCCTCCTTACGGCTTGACCTCGAAAAGCTGCTGGCCGACCTAACTGCCCAACAGCGAGAAGTCATCTCTCTCCGCTTTGGCTTAGAAGATGGGCAAACCTTGACCCTGGCCAAAATCGGCGACCGACTCAACATCAGCCG
>PXDR01000143.1 GCA_003566335.1 Cyanobacteria bacterium T3Sed10_344R1 | reverse complement strand
CCAAAGACTGCTGCTGCCCCTTGCCTTGTTCGGTAGCCGTCACGGTCAAAATGCCATTGAGGTCAAACTCAAAATGAACCTCCACCGAGACAGCCCCAGCCGGTTTTGGTGGAATGCCCTCAATCAAAAAGGAACCCAGAGGAACATTCTCTTTAGCCAGGGAATTCTCTCCCTGAAACACCTCAACCTCGACAGTCTCCTGGCCATTGACCGCAGTGTAATAAACCTGAGACCGAGAGGTCGGAATCACGCTATTGCGGGGAATGATCGGGCTAAAAATACCGGGCACGCTCCCCACGGCTGTGTCTACCACGGCGGCAATGCCGAGGGAATGGGGGCTAACATCCACCAGAATACTATTCACCGCCTCCCCAGAAAGCACCCCGGCCTGGAGTGCAGCCCCCATACCGACACAGAGATCCGGTTCAAAGCTGCTGACTGGCGTGCCGGGCAGGTGGGCTTCTACCAGACGCTGTACTAGGGGAATGCGCGTAGATCCCCCGACCAAAATCACCCGGTCAATCTGGTCAGGGGGCATCTCAACATCGCTCAACGCTCGGTCGATGGCGTCTAGAGTCTCTTTCAGCAGCGGTTCAATCAGGTTTTCAAAGTCTTCCCGAGCAACCTCAGTTTCTAGGTGTAAGGCGGTTTCCCCTTGGCTGATCAAGAAAGGCTCCCGTACCTTAGTGAACCCATGTTCACTGAGGGCAATTTTGGCTTGCTCAGCCGCCCGCAACAGGCGCGCCTGGGTCGCGGCATCATCGGGCAGATCCGTGCCGTGCATCTGGGAGAAGCGGTCAGCTAAGTAGCGCTGGAGCTGTCGATCAAAATCATCCCCACCCAGCCGGTTATTGCCATGGCTCGCCAACACCTCGGTGACATCGCCAGTAATTTCAACAATGGAAACATCAAAGGTACCGCCGCCCAGGTCATAGACCAGAACAGTTTCAGTCTCTTCGCTGTCTAAGTTAAACACTAGGGCCGCAGCCGTGGGTTCGTTGAGGATTTGCAGAACCTCAAAGCCAGCAATTTCTCCCGCTTCCTTGGTGGCCTGCCGTTGAGCATCCGTAAAATAAGCCGGTACAGTAATCACCGCTTGGGTTACCGCTTCCTCAAGCATGGATTCGGCCCGCTGCTTCAGGGAACGCAAAATGATCGCCGAAATTTCCTGAGGCCGATAGGTGTGATCGCCCAGGGTAGCGGCGTAGTCAGTCCCCATTTGTCGTTTAATCGACTTGACCGTGCGCTCCGGAGCAGCGGCGTACTGCCGCTGGGCATACTGTCCAACTAACAACTGGCCACTATCACTCATCCCCACATAAGAGGGCAGCAGCAAACTGCCGTCTTCGTCCGGGATAACCCAGGGTTGCCCCGCTTCTAGGGCGGTCACGATTGAGTTTGTTGTCCCTAAATCAATGCCGACTACATTTCCCACAAGCACTCCTCCTTCCTTAACGCTCATTTTCTCTTCATGGAATACGGGTAATCTGGGGTTGAGTCCAAGGCTCTAGTCCGGGAGCCTTGTCTTAGAACTGTAATCAGCCCAGTGGATTGCCACCCGCAAACCTGCCTCGAAAGCAGGAACCGTTTCCCTCAGGTCACTGCTAGAGTCTCAGGCACAGGGTGCTTTCAATCCCTACGCGACTCCTCTGCTGGCGGTACCGCCACGATTACCTGGGCTTCCCTCAACACCCGATCTTTCCAGCAATAGCCACGAACCACTTCCTGCACGACTGTGTTGGGCGCGCTATTGGCCTCGATCTGCTGCCCAAGGGCGTGCATTTGGGTGGGATCAAAGGGATGTCCTTGGGACGGCAAAGGGATGATCTGATGCTGGCTAAGCACTGCTAGCATTGACTCGCGAATCATATCAATCCCCTGGCGCGCACTGGCAACGACCTCAACATCCGTTTTCCCAGGCTCAGAGTCCGGCTGATCCGGTCGGGCACTAGAAGCAATCAGCGGACACTGTCCCAACCACTGCCGCCAGCGTTGCCACCGATTTGGCGTGGTTTTTTCCTGCGACTGACTGGGCTGGGAATTGGCTTCAGCTTGATGCCAGTGCTCAGCAGCGCGATCGAGGGCATCAACGACTGTTAATAGATCTCGTAACAGGGTTTCCTGCTGTTTGCGGAGCTGAATTTTTTGATTGGCCAGGTCTCTGGGCGATTGAGTCATAGGCTTAGGGCAGAGTGGTTCAAAGAATGAGCTTAAAAGGTCAGCCGAATTAGATCCGCTAACGTGACCTCTACAGCTTCGCTAGCGCGCTGCTGCAATTGGCTCAGCCGGGCTGGATCTAGTGTGGCCTGAATCGGCACTGCCGCAAAAAAGTCCGCTTCCCCCTGAGGTGCTTTGCGAAGGGTCTCATAGGCGGTGCGAATTGCCTTGAACTCCTGGGGATGGGTGTGAGCGGGGAATTCCCGCAGCTTGGCATGGTAGGCGGCTTTAATCTCAGCAAGGGTAGCGCCAGGGGAAAGGGCTAAGCGGTCGTAATGGTCTTGCATGGGGTCGGTGCGCTGAACAACAAGGCAGGAAGTCAAGAAAAGTCGAGTCTAGAGCTCATACCAAGCCTTCCGCCGCTTAGACGATGATTTTCTCGGCTGAGGTTGAGGTGCGAAAAAGGCGGAAATGTCACCGTCTGGCTCCAAGTCGTCCTGATCAAACGAATAAAATTCGTCCTCATCATCTTCCTCAAGCTCAAAACGACCGGCAAAGAAGTCGTCGTCAGTGGGTGCCAGGTTCTGTCCCAGGGTTGCCATCAATTCTGGGAGCATCTGGGCCAGCAGTTCCGGAGGCACCTCTCGGCCTAGGGTTTCCCGGGCCATCCGCTGAATCACGTCAAGCATATCAGCTTGGTTCAGGTCACTATTGAGGTCAAGCTTAGACCCGAAGGCTCGGCGAGCCGCTTCTTGGGCTTTAAACCATTGCTCGTCGCGACAGACTTGCAGCGCTAGCCCGTCTTGCAGCCGACGAGCTAGTTCAAAGCCTTGGTCGTAGAATGTTTCATACTCTGGCGAGGAGCGAGGATGGAGGGCTGCTTTGGCCAGCAGTAACAGCGGGTTTTGGGGATCTTGGCGGAGATACGCTTCAACAAAGGGGGCTAAGGCCCGATTAGGGCCGAACCAACTCAGTTGCAGTTGAGCTTGGGCCAGCAGTATTCCGGGCTGGGACGATTGCCTCAGGGCGGCGGTGACTGCGACAGCTAAGCGGTCATCGGACAGCTTTCTCAAGGGCAGCAACATCAGGTGCGCTAAGTTTGCGCCTGGTACGGTGGGAATTAGCTCGAAGAGCCATTGAGTATAGCGAGTTTGCTGGGCTGTTACGCCTTTCTGGTTCCGCCGAGCGTGCTGCTGAATCACCAGGTAGATGGCTTTTAGGATTTCGACTTGGGTTTCAGGGGGATGCGATCGCAGCAATTCATCCCACTGGGCTACCGCTGCGGGAAGGTCAAAGTTTACTTTCTGGCTACTGCTCGGTTCATTCTGGGTTAAGTCCAGAAAAATTCGCAGCGCTTCGACCGGAGGAGATGGGGGTTCGTGCTCCAGCACAAAATCTTCCATCACGTCGTAGT
>PXDR01000214.1 GCA_003566335.1 Cyanobacteria bacterium T3Sed10_344R1 | reverse complement strand
AGTTAATCCAGCTCGCGGCCTCGGTGGAAATTGGCACCCGCCATCCCCTAGCCCACGCCATCCAAACCCAGGCCCAAATCCAGAGCCAGGACTTGCTTAATGCCCAAGACTTCCAAACCGAGCCAGGCTTGGGGGTCTCAGCCACCGTCACCTGGCAAGGCCAGCCCCAGACCGTGCGCCTGGGCAATGCCGCCTGGCTGAACCAGGCTGAAATTGACCTCGATCCAGCCCTAACCGCTCAAGCCGACGACTTGGCCGCCGCTGGACAAACCGTGGTCTACGTTAGCTTGGGGAACCAACCCGTGGGCCTGATTGCTGTGGCCGATACCCTGCGCCCAGATGCCGCCGCTGCCGTCACCGCCCTGCAAGATCTGGGCCTAACGGTGCAGTTGCTCAGTGGTGATCAGCCTGCGGCTGCGGTTGCGATCGCAGCCCAGCTCGGCCTTCCCCCCGAAGCCGTTACCGCTGGGGTCACCCCGGCAGGCAAAGTCTCCCATCTGCGGCAAATGCAAGACCAGGGACTGACCGTCGCTATGGTCGGGGACGGCATCAACGACGCCCCGGCCATCGCTCAGGCTGATGTGGGCATTGCCCTCAACTCCAGCAGCGATGTCGCCCTAGAAACCGCCGATATTGTGCTGATGCGGGAGCAGTTGGGGGACGTGGTCGCCGCTATCCGCCTGAGCCAGGCCACCTTCAACAAGATTCGTCAAAACCTGGCCTGGGCCTTTACCTACAACCTAGTGGGAATCCCTCTAGCGGCTGGGGTGTTGCTGCCGGTGACGGGGTTAATGCTGAGTCCTGCGATCGCAGGCGGACTCATGGCCTTTAGCTCCGTCAGCGTGGTGCTGAACTCCCTGCTGCTGCGCCGTCAGCGGCTGTAAGCTCAGGCGCTAGCTTTTCCGCAGACTCTCATGACGAAAAAACTTGGGCTGGGGGATGTCAGGGTTCCCTTGGGTAGGCTATCTTCAGAGCAACCAAATTCTGGGTTCGTTAGGCTAGCCCGCTGCCCGTAGCGCTAGTTTCTAGAATTAGTGCTACCCCTCTGTTTGAGCCCGTCTCTCTTCGTTTGCAGTCGCGATGTGGATTCCCCGACTAACTGGACTTTGTGTAGTGGTGTTGACCTCAGTCGGGTTGCGCGTGACCTTGGTGCCTACGACAGCTCCCGTCGCTGCAAATCAAGGCGCAAACTTGGTGGTGAATTATGGCGCTATACAGACCGACCTATCTTGTCCTTGGGGCGATCGCACCACCCAAAATCCCGGCATCCAAAAGCTAGAGGGCTATCCCGACTGTGGCGATCGCTCTTGGCCCCATTCCCTCTATCAGGATGTGATTACTCAATAGGCTAGGCGCTGAAGCCTTTGGTCTGTAGCAGCCGTTTGCGCCGCTGGCGGGCTAGGGCTTGCAGGTCTTCGCTTTTATCGGTTTCATCGACGATTTCGCCAATCAGCACCTCCAGCACATCCTCTAGGGTGATCCCCCCAGAGATGCCGCCGTATTCATCCACGACGACGCCCAAATGTTCTCGGGCGGTTTGAAAGGTTTTGAGCAATCGATCGGCCCGTTCATTCAGCGGCACAAACCGCACCGGGCGGGCGAAGTTGACCACGGGCTGATGACCACAGCCATTGACTAGGGCTGCCAGCAAGTCAGTTTTTAGCACCACCCCATCGATGTGGTCAATGTCGCTACCGCTGACCAAAATCCGACTGTGCTGGGACTGAATAATTTCGGTCTGTACCTGGTTGAGGGGTTGCTGACCCGGCAGATGGGTGAGGGCGACCCGAGGGGTCATGATGTCGGCTGCCGTGACGTCATTCAGGCGAAACACCCGCTGAATCATGTCGGCTTCGTCGTCTTCGATGATGCCCTCTTGATAGCCAATTTTCACCAGCAGGGTGATTTCGGCTTCGTTCGTCGTGGGCAGAAATATTCGGTTAGTCACCAAGGGGGCAGTGATCCGCTCTAGCAGGATAACCACTGGGGTCATTAGCCAGGTCAAACTGCGCACGGGGATGGCGACGGCCAGCCCGATGTCCACGGCGTAGCGTTCCCCTAGGGTTTTCGGAATAATTTCGCCAATCAAAATGATTAGCAGGGTCAACAGCGCTGAAAAAACGCCCAAGAGCGCATTGCCAAACACGGTGGTGGCCAGTCGGCCAATCACAATGCTGCCGACAATGTTGAAAATGTTGTTGAGCACCACAATGCTGGCAATCGGACGGTTGATCTGATTGCGAATGGCCAGCAGCGCTTTGGCGGGACGGCCACCGGACAGGGCAAGTTGCTGAGCCTTAATGGGAGAAACGGACAGCAGGGCGGCTTCGGTTCCTGAACACAGGGCCGACCCGACTAGCATGATCAAAACTGCGATCGCAAGCTCAAACACAAATTTCCTATCGCCTCATGGGCGACAAACAACAGCAGGCTGCCCAAACCCCTCAGACTAGACCCGATTGCCCCTGAAAGACAGCAGCGCTGTTATGATCCACCTAATTCTCAGGCATGGGGGCGAGGGCCAGATCGCGCCTCTTTATTTTGGCTCATTTCTAGCGGCCCTCCCGTCTCAAGACCTCAGGCTCTGCCTGATGCCCTCTAGCAGCCTGTGTCAGTCTGTGTTCCACCCTAGCTGTCGGTATGCCGCCCTACCATGAGTGACGCCATCTTAGAGGTTCGCAACCTGCAAGTTCAATTTCGCACGGATCACCAGCCGATTCAGGCGGTGGACGGCATCTCCTTTGAGGTCAAACGGGGGCAAACCCTAGGAATTGTGGGGGAATCTGGCTCCGGTAAGTCCGTCACCTCCTTGGCAGTGATGGGGCTGGTGCCGAGCCCCCCAGGCAAAGTTACCCAGGGCGAAATCTGGTTTCAAGAAGGCAGCAGCCCCGCCGTAGACCTGCGCCAGCTTCCCCAGAACCAGCTTCAGGGCTATCGGGGCAGCCGCATCGCCATGATTTTTCAGGAGCCGATGAGCTCCCTCAACCCGGTTTACACCTGCGGCTTTCAGTTGATTGAGGCAATTCGACAGCACCAGGATATTTCCCCAGAAGCGGCCCAACAGCAAGCGATCGCAAGATTACAGGAAGTCAAGCTGCTGCCCAGTGATGAAGAAATGCTGGCCGAGATTGAGGCCACCGGGCGCAAGGGCGATCGCAGCCCCCGAGAAGAACTGCGCCGCCGCCAGCAGCAAATGCTGGATCGCTACCCCCACGAACTATCCGGCGGTCAAAGCCAGCGGGTGGTGATTGCCATGGCGATTGCCGGTAACCCCAGCCTGCTGATCGCCGACGAACCGACCACCGCCCTCGACGTCACCGTGCAGGCGACGATCCTCGACCTACTGCGGGAGCTGCGGGATCGCCGGGGCATGTCGATGATTTTTATCACCCATGACCTGGGCATCATTGCCGAAATTGCCGATCAGGTGGCGGTGATGTATCGGGGCAAAATTGTTGAGGCTGGCTCGGTAACGGATATTTTTGCCCGGCCCCAGCAGCCCTACACCCAGGGGCTACTGGCCTGTCGGCCCCAGCCCTCCCAGCGGCTGCGCTACCTGCCGACCATAGCCGATTT
>PXDR01000156.1 GCA_003566335.1 Cyanobacteria bacterium T3Sed10_344R1 | reverse complement strand
GGGGCGAACAACCGATGCGATCGCATCCTGAACAAACGCCTTAACGAACTCCTCCCGGCGGTTTAGCTCAAACTGTTTTTGCACCACCTCCCCCATGCCGCCATCGCCCCAGTCTTGGTTTTGGCGAAAATACTGGGCAAAGCTCTTCCCGGCAATCCGGGTCAAATAGGCGGCGCTCACCCCCTGGAGCGCCCGACCGGCCAGCACCGTGGTCAGGTTCGTTTGCAGGCCCAGGGACAGCAACTGCAGCGCCCCCTTCACCACCCCCAAACTGGTCAAGGTCTTGGCCAAAGACAGGGCCAGCTCCCGACCCTCCGCCAGGCTGACCGAACAGCCATAGACCTGCCCCAGGGCCACCACCATCTGAGCATTTACCGCCGCCGTCGCCAGCAGGTCGAGCCCCGGCAGGGGCGTCACCGCCAGCACCCCCGCCCCAATCCACTGAAAGCGGTCAATCACCTGATCGGCCTGCTGCTGGCGCTGCTGATCAATCACCGTTCGGGCCTGATCTCGTAAGCGCTGGGCCTGGAGCAGCATGTTGTCCGCCATTAGGTCAGCTCCCTCCTGACGCAGCACTTGGGCCAGCCGGGTCACCAATGGCCACACCTCTGGGGCGGGCTGCCACTGGTCGCCGTCCGTCATGGTCACCGGCTTAGGATTCGCCGCCACCGCCACCACATCTTCTGGGGACAGCTGATTGCTGAGGGTCTGGGTGATGCGATCGCAAATCTGCCGCACCTCCATCTCCAAATACAGATCCGTCTTATTCAGTACCACCAGGGAACGCTTGCCCATCGCCAGCAGCGCCCGCAGCGGCCCATACTCCGATTGGCGCAGGTCATTGTCTACGACAAACAGCAGCAGATCTGCCTCCGTCGCCCACTGCCGGGCCTGCTGCCCTCGGGCGGTGCCCGTCGGCCCCACCTCCGCCAGCCCCGGCGTATCTACTAACTCCAGGGTTTGGGGCACCCCCGCCAGGGTGAGGGGATAACTTTGCCGCTCTAGGGTCGTGCCCAGTGGTGCGCCCGTTTCTCCCGCCACTTCCCCCAGCAGCGCATTAATTAACGAGGTCTTCCCCGCCGAGCCCGTGCCAAAAACCACCAACCGCAGCACCCCTCGCTCCAGACTGGCTGTAAGGGCTTGGGACTGCTCCCGCAAAGCTTGTTGGGCCACGGTGTCAGCAATCTGGTCAAGCTGTTGTTCAACCGCGCTGAGACTGGCTCGCGCCGCTTCCTGAGGGGTACGGGGTGGAGCGGGCGGGCGACGGCGACGGGGCCGGGTGAACAACAGCAGGTAGTACCCCCCCGTGGCAATCACCGCCACGAGCAACACCCCAATCAGCAGCAGCACCCCATTAGCCAACAGGGGCGAAATTAAGGTCAACGTCGCGTGAAATCGAGCCAGCACATCGACCAAGATCACCAGGGCCACCACGGCCACCAGCGCCCCGGTCAAACTCAACAGCCAGCGCAATCGCCCCATTCGTCCTGGCCTCCTTGCCAATGCGTGATCCCCCCGCTCTGATCCCCGATTCCTATCCTCCCTCTATTCCCGGTTTCCAACATCCTCTAAGCTAAGAAAATCCTGCCGCACACCGGGGCAGAATACCGCGACTTTAACGTGCTGGAGTCATCTTTTGGCCTATGTCCATTTTCACTCAGGTTCTCAGCGCCATCGGCGATCCCAACCGCAAAGCCAACACCACCCAACTGGGCCAAATCTTTGGAGTGGTTCAGCAATTAGGCAAGGATAACGACACCAGCGGCGCGCAGATGCAGCAGGTGATGAGCGTGGTGGGCAACTGCGTCCGCACGGCGCTGCAGCAAAAGCAGGCCGAGGGCAAAGAGGCGGAAGTGACCGAAATTGTCCAGCAGGGCGACGGGGAAGGATTGGCAGCGTTTCAACGCCTCTTTACCCCCCAGCAGCAGGAGCAGGTGGCAGCAGTCGCCGCCCAAAAAAGTGGCGTAGATGCGGCCAAAATCAAGCTGCTGTTGCCGACCCTGGTGCCCCTAGTGCTCCAGGTTTTGAACTGCGGATCCGGGGATGGCAAGGCCAGCGGCACGAACCCCGTGCTGCAAGAATTTCTGAAAGGTAAGGAGGGCGAAGACGGCCTTTCGTCCATGTTCAAGATGGGTCGCCAATTTTTGGGCCGCTAGACCCGATGCCCCGACAAACCTTAGCCCCGCCGAAGCTGTACTCATGAGCAGCACAGTTTCAGCGGGGCTAATTTTAGGCTTGATGTGAGGCAGACTCGATCTGGGTTAGCCGAGACCCAATCTGCCCTACTTTAGGATCCTGTTAGTCGGGGCACGTAGCAGGGACACGGCGCAAATCCTAGGCAGCAGCAGCCATATTTTGAGCCACGAAGTCCCAGTTCACCAGCTTGTCGAGGAAGGTGGTGATGTAGTCAGGACGGCGGTTCTGGTAGTCCAGGTAGTAAGCGTGCTCCCACACATCCATGGTCAGCAACGGGGTGACGCCTTCGGTGATGGGGTTGCCAGCATTCAGGGTTTTGGTGACTTTGAGGGTGCCGTTGTCTAGCACCAACCAGGCCCAACCACTACCGAACTGGGTACCGCCAGCGGATTTAAAGGCTTCGACGAACTTGTCATAGCTGCCGAAGTCAGCATCGATCTTGGCTGCCAGGTCGCCGGAGGGCTTGCCGCCGCCGTTGGGCTTCATGCACTGCCAGTAGAAGCTGTGGTTCCAGGCTTGGGCCGCGTTGTTGAACAGCCCAGACTTGCTGGCGTCCCCTGCGATCGCTTTGATCACATCTTCGATGGACTTGCTGTCCAGCTCGGTGCCTTCAACCGCAGCGTTGTACTTGCTGACGTAGGACGCATGGTGCTTGCCATGGTGGAAGCCCAGGGTTTCCGCAGAAATGTGGGGCTCTAGGGCGTTTTGCTCGTAGGGCAGGGTGGGAAGTTGGTAAGCCATAGTGATTCTCTCTCTCTGTTTGTCTTCGTCAATACTTGCTCGTCAGCACAGTCGAAAATTTTTATGGGTTTTAACCATGCTGTTGTTAGTTTAGACTGTATCGAAATATTGAGAAGGTAGTAATCCCCCTATAGGGATAGGCTTGAAAGTCTCTCCCTGCAATGCTTTCTCCCTTTGTCTGGAGATCTACCGAGGCGAGGGGAGTTGGCTAGGGGAGCAATCTAATTCTCGATCTCGATTGAGAATACCAATACATCGAATTAACGTCCTGATCAATGTCCTAATCCAATCGTGTCTTAATCAAATAGTCTGGCCTCCAGTCTGATCCACGTCTTGTCCCTGTTTTGGAGTGGCTATGTCCCTGTCTCCTGATTTGACCCTGACCCCAGCAACCCATAAGGATGTGCCCGTGGTGTTTGATTTAATCAAATCGCTGGCTGCCTACGAAAAGCTCAGCCACGAGGTGACGGGCACGACTCAGCAGTTGGAGCAAGCCCTGTTTGGCGATCGCACCTATGCCGAAGCCATCCTGGCCCGCTGGCAGGGACAGCCAGTGGGGTTCGCCCTGTTTTTCCACAACTTTTCGACCTTTTTGGCCCAGCCAGGCTTGTACCTAGAAGACTTGTTTGTGCTGCCGGACTATCGCGGTAAGGGCATTGGTAAGGCGTTGCTGTGTCACCTGGCAGACTTAGCGGTAGAGCGAGGCTGTGGGCGGTTAGAGTGGAGCGTCTTGGACTGGAACCAGCCCGCCATCGACTTTTATCAACACATGGGGGCCACGGTGCTGCCCGACTGGCGCGTCTGCCGGGTTACTGGGGATGGACTGACCCACTTGGCCAAGGTCAAGCCGATGAATTAGCGGTTCAGCCTGGATGTCTGTCTCCTAAAGCTGCTGCCGTTCAATTTGGGCCTCAAGTTCGGCAGTGCGCTGTTCTGTCACCAAGGCTAGGCATTGGTTGATACTGCCATCAGTACCGATGCGTGGGGTAATGTCCTGCCCACAAGTGCTGTCGCGATAGTCGAGCCAAAGTAACTGGACGTCGATCAGCTGGTCTTGGTAAGCCTCGTCTAGCTGACCCTTGAGGGTTTGGTAGGTGCGGTTAAGGGCATCGTCAGCGGCGTTGTAGGACGCGGAGCCGATTGGTCTGGCTAAAGCAACGCTGCGATCGCGGGTAACGTTAGCTAGGCAGTCGTGTAGAACCATCGGCTGAATGCTGCCGCCCTCATACCAACTGGCCACAAACTCGCAGTGGGCATCCCGGAACAGCACCCAGTCACCCTCGGATTGGATCAGGTAGGTCTGCTCGGTCTCAGTCATCAGGTTGAACAGGGTGCGGTAGGTCGTCCGCTGCTGTTGTTCCACTTGTTCGTACGTTTCAACTGAGCAAGCAGTCATGTCTGCTTGGGTTTGCTGATCGTTGCAGATATCCGGGGGGGGAAGTTCCGGCGGCAGGGCAATGGGGCGTTGAGCTGTTGCTGTGTTAGAAGGCTCAGCGGAGGAGTCTGACTTGGGTTCAGCGGTGGCTGGGTCAGACTCTGAGTCTGTGGCTACGTCTGACTCAGGGGCGGGACGTTCGGCAGCTGAGTCATTATTCAGCGGCTCAGCAGTGTCTGGAGTTCCCCCGCAGGCGGTGGTTAGAGCGGCAAGGAGTGCGATCGCAGCCCATTTTGTCCGCCTCCTGCCTGTCTGCCGCTGACCCGGGTGAGAATACCGGGTAAAAAGCTGAGTGAATTGCCTTGTGAATGGGGAGTTGCGCCGCATGGTTAACCTATCCTTGGCCAGCATTAGGCCCTCGGTTCGTACTCTTCAAACCTAACGACCCATGGCGCTCGCCCTATAGATATCGTCCCACTTATTCAATTGCCACTGCTTTGTGAGCTAATTTGTGAGCTGATCAAACCATGCGATCGCACCGGTATTTCAATCACAAAGGTGGTGCCCTGACCAGGGCTAGACTGGCAAGTCAGACAGCCCCCGTGGCGCTCTGTCAACACTTGATAGCTGATGGACAATCCCAAACCTGTCCCTTTGCCCACCGGCTTCGTGGTGAAAAAGGGATCAAACAGCTTCGCCTGAATCTCTGCCGGAATTCCGGGGCCATTATCAGTGACTCGAATCTCGACCCAGTCTGTACTTAACGTCTGGGTCGAGATGGTGATGGTCGCCGGTTCGGCCTGGGGCAACGCCTTTTTATCCTCTAGGGCATCAATCGCATTAGCCAGCAAATTCATAAAGACCTGGTTCATCTGTCCAGCAAAACACTCCACTTCCGGCAGTGCCCCATAATTTTTGACCACCGTAATTCCAGGGCTGCTGGCATGGCCCTTGAGGCGATGCTGCAAAATCATCAGGGTGCTGTCGATCCCCTCGTGGAGATTGACTGCTTTCACCTCAGCCTCATCCATCCGCGAGAAATTGCGCAGGGATTTCACGATGGACTGAATGCGCGCAGTCCCCACCTGCATTGACGCCAACAGTTGGGGAGAATCTTGGAGCAAGAAGTCTAAGTCAACCGCATCAGCTGCCGCCTGAATCTCGGGGGCTGGGTCGGGATAATGGGTTTGATAAAGGGCCAGGATGCTCGCCAAATCCCGCAGATACCCAGCAGCGTGGGTCAGATTACCGGAGATAAAGTTGACTGGATTATTAATCTCATGGGCGACGCCCGCCACTAGTTGGCCCAGGCTAGACATCTTTTCCGCTTGAATAATCTGGGACTGATTTTCCCGCAGTTGCTTGAGGGTTTGGCTAAACTGTTGGGCCTGGGCCTGGGCGGCGTCTATCAGCGCCTGCTGCTGGGTTTGGGCTTCGGTTAATTCATTCTGAAGCTGCCGCCGCTGGGCCTCAAGGTGGCGGCACTCAGCCTGGGAGGTTTGCAGCTTTGCTTCGGCCCCAGCCAGTCGAGCCGTAAACTCCTGAAACAGGGACTGCCAACAGTCCTGCTGGTTTTCGCCCATGAGAAGGCAAGTCGTTATATCTGGTGCCACAGGAGTCAATGCCTCAATGTAACGGTGAATCTGCAAACCCCAGGGGCTGACACGTCCAGAGGAGCTGGCGATATGGCGGTCTCTAGAGCCGTCTGGGGGGGTTAGGCCGCACTCGACGCGAACGCTGCCGGGTCAAATTCCGGCGGGAACTGGGTGTCATCGGTGTGGTAAATCCGGGCAAGGGCCGCCTGGTTTAAATTGGTGTGGCGTAGATCGGCTCCGCTTAAATCTGCGGCCCTTAAAATTGCCCCCACCAATTGAGCTGAGCGCAAATGTGCCCCGCTCAGATTAGCCCCAGTTAGGTCAGCCGACTGTAGGTTGGCCCCATTCAGCTTTGCCTCACTCAGGTCAATGCCGCTGAGATCAGCCCCCTGCAAATCCACGCCATTGAGATAGGCTCCGTTCAGCTTGGCCCCATTGAAGGTAACGCCTTGGAGCTGGGCTCCGCTCAGTCGGGCTCCGCTGAGATTTGCCCAGCTTAAGTTGGCCCCGGTTAAGTTGGCTGAGCGGAGATTAATCCCCCGCAAGTCTGCGCTACAGAAATTGACGGCCTGTAAGTCTGCTTCCCGCAGGTTAACCCCAGCCAGGTTAGCGCCACTCAGTTTTGCCCCGACTAAATTTGCCTTGACTAAACAAGCGCCTTTAAGATTGGCCTTGGTCAAGTCCGCATTGCCTAAGTTGGCGTAATTTAGCTTGGCAAAACTGAGGTTGGCCCGATTTAAAAACGCATGGTTTAGATTGGCCCGAATTAGGCTGGCGCGACCTAAATCAGCGGCGGCCAGATACCCGGAAGCCAGCCCGGCTTCGGCTAAGTTTGCTTGGGCTAAGGTAATACTGGCTAGATTAACCCCAGGTAGATTCATGCGGGACAGATCAACGCCGCTAAAGTTTCGCTGTCCCGCCAAGTATTGTTGCAGAAATTCGTAATCGTACATGTTTCGTCCCCAGAAGTGACCGGAAACCAACTGAGTGAGCCAAGGCTAGAAGCCGTTAAGCAGCGCTAAAGTCCTGGATTCAGTGATTGACTAAACCGGCTGAAACCTGCACGGGCTTGATAGCTGAGACTCGATACACAAGGCTCTACCTAAATCTAGATTTAATATTCCCGGAGCCGCTTTTGGGAATGAAAAATCGGTGTCTTTTGATACAAACGTTAATTAAACTCCACGGGACAACCTCGGCCAGGACTGGCCCTAGCCCATGCCGTTCGGGTTAGGGACGGATGGGGTTAGGGACGGGGGCGGGGGGCAGGGCTGTCATAATGGGGCAGTTCCCCTCGTGAATGCCTGAGCCCATGCGGGTCATTGCCTACAGCTACTGTGACCCCCGCCTGAGCCCAACGGAACTGCCGGTTTGGGGTTGGGAGGTGGATCAGGTCTATCAAGATTGGACGGCTGAGCGGCCCCAACTCTGTCAACTCTTAGCCGATGCGCTGGTGCAGCCGCCGACCTATCTATTGGTGCGTCACTGGGATGATCTTGGGGATGGGTTGCCGCAGATGGGGCAGCAGTTGGCTGCCCTAGCGGATCTGGGGGTTGAGGTGGTTGCGATCGCAGCTCAATCGACCCTAACCCCGACCTCCCCCCAGGCCATGCTAGAGACCTTGGCCGACCTGCAGCAGCGCCAGCGCAGTCGCCGCATTCGCCAAGGCCATGCCCAGAACCGCATCCAAGCCCAGCCGCCGCCCGGTCGGGCTCCCTATGGCTACCGGCGGGGTCGCGATCGCTACGTGATTGATCGCTCTACCGCCCTGGTGGTGAAAGGTTTCTTTGACCATTTCTTGCTCTACGGCTCTTTGCGGGGCGCAGTGCGCCAGATTGAAAAGCGGTTTGGCAAAAAAATTGCCGTCTCCACCGGACAGCGGTGGCTCAGCCATCCGGTCTATCGCGGGGATTTGGCCTATGGGGATGGCCAGGTGGTGACCGACACCCATCCTCCGATCTTGCCCCGTCAGGAGGCGGCTCAAATTGATCGACTGCTGCGCCGCAATCGCCAACTGCCCCGGCGCAGTGCCAGTGCAGAGCGGTCTTTGGCCGGACTGGTGACCTGTCAGCAGTGCCAAAATTCTCTGAAGCTAGTTCAGGCGAAGGCTCGGCGGCGGCAAAAGGTCTATCGCTACTTCAGCCCTACGGTCTGTCCCCGCCAGCGCCGCTGTCGCGGCATTCCCTATGACGCGCTGCTCGACAAAACCATCACCGCCATTTGTACCCAGCTACCCGCCGCCGTGGCCCAGCGGTTCGGCACCGAAAATGATGCTGGGATGGATGGGGTTAAAGGTGCGATCGCAGCTCAGATCGACCAAAAACAGCAGGTCTTGGCTCAGCTGCCTGCCCTACTCCAGCAAGGCATCCTCGATCGCACCACTACAGATCTGCGCACCTACAGCCTGCGGACTGAAATCGCCCAGCTTCAGCAACAGTTGGCCCAGCTGCCCCCCGTAAACCTGCAAGCGACAGCCAAAACCGTCTCCATACCTCAGTTTTGGCTTGACCTCTCGGAAGTTGAGCGTCGGTTCTACCTGCGAGAATTTATCCGCCAAATCCACATTATCCGCCCAGCAGAAGACGCCCCAGACTCAGCCTGGGACGTTCACCTCGCGTTCATGTTTTAGCGTTTGCGGCTGGGAGTTCCGTTCCCCGCCCTAGCTAGACGGAAAATTCACCAGGTCAGCAGAAGCTACCCGTCTTTACTGGCGGCGTCTGCGCTCTCTGGGCTTTGGGGATTATGGGGAAAGCCACCAATCAAGCCGCTTTCAATCATTAAGCCAATTCCGGCATTGATCACCACCAGACTGAGGGTTCCTGGCCAAAACCACGGCTCTCCGGCAATCCGACGGGCAACGGCATCCCCAAACAAACAAAGGCCAAACGGAAACAGCAGCACCCCAGCTTGGGCCGTGATGTACCAGGTCAACTTACGCTTCATAACCAGAAACTAACTCAGAACTTGAATTTATCAGACTCAACCCCAGCAACAGGCCGCAGCCCTGGGCTGGGGGACAGAACCCTCTACCGCAGGCAATTCCTACACCAGAGAGTACACTTGCCCAGAAATCAGCAGCCGGGTGATGCCCTTCGCCGACAGATAGGGGCTAGTGGTTTGCAGCACCATGCCATTGGGCACCTTGATCACCCGCTGATTGCCGCGAATGTAGCGTTTTGCCACTCGCTGATTGTCGAAAACCGGCAGGGTCTTTTCGTCCATTTCGGCCTGGGGAATCTGCCCCAAATCGCTGAACTCCTTCAGGGGCGGCGCGACTAACTCGGTGCCGCGATCGACCACGATATAGCAGGTGCCGTGGGGCAACACTGACGAGGTCAGGGGCAGAATTTGCACCCAGGCTTCTTTAGGAATTGCTGGGGAGGACGGAGCATCGTCATCACCGCCAAGGTCGTCGTCTTCGTCCTCATCGTCATCATCTTCGTCGTAGTCGTCATCGCCGAGGACAACGCCATCGTAGTCTTCGTCCTCTGTGTCCTCGTCGTCGCTGTCGTCATCGGCCTCTTCATCATCTTCGTCGAGGGCAGACTTTGACTTCAGCTTGGGCGGTGGCTTCGCGCCACTGGGCTGGGACTCAGCAGCATCCTGAGCATTGTCGCTGCGGTCAGGTAGGTTGCGAGAAATATCTAAATCGCCAATGTCCAAGTCCAGTTCTTCTTGGTCGTCAAGCTCAATGTCGTCAAGCTTGAGTTGGTCGAGGTCAAGGTTGTCCAACGTTGGCGGATCATCGGCTTCGGCTTTGCCAGCTTCAGCTTTGTCAGCTTCGGCCTTAGCGGCTCGTGCTTTAGTGGCCCGCGTCTTTGGTGGGGCTTTGACGGGGGCTGGCGGCGACTCCACCGGTTGCTCGGTCGCTTCATTTGCTATTTCAGTTACGGCAGACTCCGCCGCCGTAGACTCAGTTACGGCAGGCGCTGGTTCAGACTCCGCCACTGCCTCCGCTGGAGCGGTTTCGTTACCCGAGCGCTTTTGCTGAATTAATTGGCTGTACTCGTCAGCGGGCAAGCTAGTTTTCAGCACCCGTGAAATAGTGCTGTTGCTCACGCCAAACCGATCCCCAATAGTGGAGGTGGTTTCACCGGGCTGCCGGTAAAGGTCAATTACCGCACGCTTGTCCGCATCGGACAGTTTACTCGGGGCCATGCTGCCTGCTTTGATTTTCCTGGTGTCAGCCTATCTATACTACCGCTACCGCTAAGCTCTGCGGCGACGGGCTCCCCGACGGGAGCGGGTAGACACTTCATATTCGATCGCAGCACCAATGCCAAACAGCACAGCAGAGAACGTCCAGAACACTTCCCACAGCGCCCCTTCTTCATATATCCCTGCAGACACACTGTAGGCAAAGAACATATCGGCGATGTACAGGCTAAAGGCCGCCGCCGCAATCAGCTTCCAGGATTGGGAGAACCGCCCGCCCCAGAAGGCCACCAGCAGGGTCGTGGCTAGGGCAACGAGGATGCAGTCGCCAATCACGTAGAGCAGTGCCGCGATGCCCTCAAAGGGTTGCAGCATATTATCGAGCTGTAGCACAAGTGCCGGGGCGCTACTCTCTGCTTCCGTGGCTTCGACGGGTTCTGGGGGCGGGGGAAGTTCTGGGGGAGCTTCTGCAGCAGGAGCCTCACCCTCGGGGGATGCAGCGTCTGGCATGGGCACAGTTTCTTCGATGGCGGGCGGGGCATCAACTTGGGCGTCTTGAACCACTTGGGGGGCAAGGCGATAGTTGAGCACATAGGCCAGACCGATCCCGATTAGGCTAATCGCGACAATCAGCGCCCATTGTTTGAGTTCTAAGTTGAGACGGCGGGGCAGCACAGCCTGCAACATGCCAAGGCCAATGAAGATATAGCTCAGCAGATAAAAAATATCGCCGAGGGAAACTGCCGGGTCTAGCGCCCAGACGGTGCCCCAGAGGAAAAACAGCACGTTGCCCATGGAATAAGAAAGCATTCCCAGGCCCATGGATAGCCAGACATTGCGACCGCTGACAATTTGGCTGCTTTGCCAGTTGCGGAAGCAAAGCACTGTGGCCCCCAGGAAGGCGAGGAGTTCTAGCACATTGATGCCGACTAGGAACCAATCCGGGCGACCCTCATCGCCAGCGGGGACGCTGAACAGGAGAAAGAATAAAAGGGTGATAACCGCCAGGGCAATCCCAGCCAGGACGATGACGGTGGTGGCGGCTTTTGCAGATGACTGTTTGCTCAACGGAACACCCCGTATCGACTGGTTGACAATGGCATTAGCGGTCTATTTTAGGCCCAGGCTATGCCTTAAGATGCCTGAAATCCTATCAGGAAAGCCGCATTACGCCAAAAGTACCGCATTTTTTTAAACCTGATCCCTCTTTAAGCAATTTGGTCAATAAGCGATACATACGCAGACTTGATCCGCAGCCGCTAGAAGTCAGCCGTCAGAATCGCTTGGCCCCGGCGATAGATTTCTCGGGCGTAGTCTGTCCAGGTGCCTTGGCCCCAGTAGCGGAAGCAGCTGGTTTGCAGCAGCAGGTTATGCAGCAGGGCGTTGCGGTAGCGGTGTTGGCGGGTTAGGTCGGGGGCGCTGAGGGAACCGGTCATTTGGTGGAACTGAGCGCTCAGCCGCTGCAGGGGTTGAAGTACGTTGGTGTAGCCCTCGACCCAACTGCGATCGTTTGTCCAAGAGGCTCCGGCCATGGTGAAGCTGGGATCTTGGGCTTGCAGGGCTGCGATCGCACTTTCGACATCTTCAGAGCCCGATTGCTCCAGGGCTGTCCACAGTTGCTGCTGCCCCACTGCCTGACAGGGGGGATAGTCGGCTTCAGCGCAGCCTGCGGCGGCTAGGAGTTCGAGATATTCCGTCCCGTTGCAGGCGACGACGCCCGCTTTGCTGCCGCTGGTCTGGGCGATCTCATGGGTACAGCGCTTGAACATGCCGGGGAATTCGTTCATCATCACGCCGCCGTTCTCGCCATCGGCAATTTGGCTCACCAGGGGCGGAACGGTGACTGGCCCCAGGGAGGTCGGTTGCAGAGTTTTGGCCTCGGCATAGGGCTGCATCTGAGCCACGAGCTTGGTGTCTGACCCCTGGGTTTTAATCAGGGCCAGGATCGAGGCGGTTTCGCCCTTGCTGTTGCGGGCGACAAGGCGGTGGGGCAAATGTTTGTGTTCAATCGGGCCGCCGCTGAGGGTTTCGACGGTGTGCTCTTGAACCATCAGCCAGCGGTAGCCGCAGGCGTTCAGGGCGCTGACTAGGGCGTAGAGGCTGTCGGGGTGGTTGGGCAGGTGCATTTCGGGGGGCGAAAAGCCCTTGACTCGGCTGAGGGCTTCGAGGCCGAACAGGGCAGCGAAGTGGTGCTGCCAGGCTCGGATATGCAGAATCAGGTCAGGGATCGGCGTGGAGGGGATGACAGCATGACCCCACAGGGTGCCAAGCCATTCGACGTGGGGCCAGTAGGTGCGATCGCAGGTAATCAGCCGCAGTTTATCGAGAATGTCCTGGCGGTTCATTTGCTGCAGGCTCCACAGCAGGGTGCCAGAGTAGTCCAGCATGACCCGAGGGTTGCAGCCCTGACCCACCAGTTCAGGAATGAAGTCCCCCATGCGGGCGTAGCAGTAGGCAAACGGCCCGGCATTGTGGTTGTCCCCGTCATAGGGGTGCTCAAACATATGCTGCAGGTTGCCGATTAGCTGCCCGGTGGCCCCGGCGGGGATGGTGGGTTGGTGCATGTGCAGTGCGATCGCAAACCCAGCCTGGATATCTCCTAGAGTCAGGTTGGTGTAGGGCAACGCCATCGGATCACCGCCAGCCGTTGCTGCCGCAATCTCAGCCTCCCAACCACAGATATTCGGCAAGCCTTCTACCAGGGGTGGCAGGGCAACAGCAGGGGCAACAACGGACATAGGACGTTTGTTAAAGAGAGGAGCATCAGCAGAACGGCGATCGCAGCCTTAGCCACCGCCATCTTCTATCCAGTGTCGCACTGTCTTGAAGTTTCTCGCCGAGGGTCAGCCCCTTGTCCAAGAGGCCGACCTTAGTCCGCAGCGTCAGGGCTGTTCGGTAGGGGTAGGGCCACGTCTAACTCGTCCGCCAGCCAGTTAATCACCTGCTGTCGCTCCCCTCGGGTGAGGTAAAACCGGCCCGTGTGGCGCAGCCGATCGTCAAACGCTTCCATATCAGTGCGGCTAAACAAATCGGCCCGTGCCCCAATTGAGCAAAGAATATCGTCCCGTCCCTGCACATCTAAATCGTCATAGCGGTAGCGGGCCACCTGTTTGCCCAGGCGCTCAAAGTCGTGGCGATCATAGTCTTCCGCCGCCAGACGCTGCCGCCGCTCAACTGGAAAGCTTTCCCCGGCAGCCAGCTTGGCATAGTCGGTGTCTAGGAGGTCGAGGTGAACAATTTTGGGCGATTGAGTCATAAATAACGATGGCTATCGGCTGGCAGCTTGTCTGGGCTCCTCTCTCTCGTCAAAGGCGATCCCTCGTCAAAGGCGATCATAGCGCCCAACAAAAAAGGCCACCCGCCTGGGTGACCCTTTGATTAGAGATCCTAATTTCAGATTGAGATCAGACTTCTACGCCTGCTCAACTCCCTTGCCAGAAGCTCGTCGCTACTCGCTTACCCTCTCAGCGCCTAGTGGCTCTAGAGGTCAGCTTCTTGCTGTTTAACGGCTAGGGGGGTGACTGCGCCCCCATTCCCCACGGTCGAACGCTCGGCGGCTTTAACCGACTTGGGACGGGGCTGACGCAACGCAGCCCAAGCTTGGCGCAACCGCTGAGAGGCCCAGGTGTTCTCTTGCAAAATCAAGCTGGTGAGGTGAACCACGGCGAGTAAGAGGGCTGCGATCGCAGCCACATAGCTGTGCAAGCTGTACATGTGCTGCAGCGTGGTGCTGTTGATGCCACCGCCACCGGTCAGAACCTGGCGAATCGTGCCGCCTGCCAGGGGAATCGACTCAATAATGCTCAGCTCAACCTTAAAGCGCCAGAAGCCCGTCTGATCCCAATCCAACGGAATCGCTGTCCAGCTCAGGCCAATCACCGCCAGAGCCAGAAAAATACCGCTAAACCAGCCCGTCAGCCAGCTAGCCTTGAATTGCCTGCCTAAGAACATCACCACAAGCTGAATCAAAGCCAGCAAAATCACCAGATTTCCGGCACGGTTGTGCAGGCTGAGGATTAAATTCCCCGCCGGGATCTGGCTAGAGATCATTTCTAAGGAATCATGGGCACCCCCAGCCGTTGGTTCATAGTAGAACGCCAGCAAAAAACCGGTGATCGCGGCCAGCAAACATAACGTGACAATCGCCACCGCCATGATCGTGGCCGTTCGCTGCAAGATGGGGCGAGAGGTAGAGAGTTGCATAGTAGGAAGCTGAAGATGAGGAGGAGCGAGGATTTAGATTACTTTTGGTTTACTTTTGTGAACTTAATATAATCTAACGATTATTTAAGCTTCTTGCCAAAAAGAGTCCCCTTTCTACCCGACATTCCGCAGGTTGACAAAAGGAATAATTAGGGAGGCTGAGATAAGCTCAGGGCAAGGATTAGAGGTGTGCCTTGAAAATCGAGAACCTAGATCACTTGGGCCTGGTCGCAGGGCTGGTGGATGAAATCGGCCTGGTAGAGCTGACCGGCGACCTACTAGGGCGTCATAGCCTGAACCACATCAGTCCAGGGCAAGTGCTCAAAGCGATGATTCTCAACGGTTTGGGATTTGTCAGTGCACCGCTGTACCTGTTCAGCGAGTTTTTCGAGGGCAAACCGGTAGAACACCTGCTGGGGCCAGGTATCACAGCAGCCCATCTCAACGATGACCGCCTGGGTCGGGTTCTAGATCAGCTCTTTGAGTTTGGGACCACCCTATTCTTCTTCAACGTGGCGATGCAGGCAGTGCAACGGTTTGGGGTCAGTGTCTCCCACTGCCATCTGGACTCGACCTCCTTTGGTCTAGACGGAGAGTACCCCCCGGTCAACAGGTCTGAAGTAGTGGGGGAGGGGGAGGAGGAGGCCACAGCCCCCCAGGCGATTGAGATTTGTCAGGGGTATTCGAGAGACCATCGACCCGACTTAAAGCAGTTTTTGCTCAACCTGATCTGTAGTGCTGACGGTGACATTCCAGAGGTCGAGTGAGACTTAGCTAGACAGCCCCATGAAGCATAGACCCACAAAAAAGGGGCAAGAGCATCAAGCCCTTGCCCCAGAACGATTCAGCGGTGTCGAACTAGCCCCTACTCTTCATCATCATCCGTCCACCAACTGCTATCGCTCTCTTCATCCCCATCATCATCGAGGTCTTCAAAGTAGCCCCCGATCCCAGTTTGGGACTGGCCATAGGCTGACGGCAGATAAGGGAACGCCTGACGCTGAAGCAGCATGTACTCTCGCAGCATCCTGCGAAGTTCGTTAACT
>PXDR01000211.1 GCA_003566335.1 Cyanobacteria bacterium T3Sed10_344R1 | reverse complement strand
TAGCTGCTGCGGTTCCGTTCACCTCACCCGAGACCACTGGGAATTCATGCAGTCCATGCCCCAAGATCCTGTGGACTTGGTGGGTGATTTAGCCCGGATGGGGATGTATAAAGCCAAGCAACTTCAGGTAGCCGATCGGGTCAACGCCGCTGACCTGCGCCGAGAGCTGTTCTTCAAAATGGCGGGCAAGGGCGACCCCAAGCGGGAGCGCCTGGTCATGGCCCTGGCTAAGCAGGCTGGTGGTCTAGAAAATGCCTTTGCGGCTGCCTTTGGCCCCCAAGCTGGAGCATTCTTTGCCGACTCAATGCAGAGCAGCGCTGTCACCCGCCGCAACTTTTTGAAAAACCTGGCGATTGGGGCGGCGCTAGTCACTCTGTCTAACTGTGGTGGCCCTGGGGATGGCCCTGACCCCGTGGCTGGGGATGGCGATCCGCCAATTGACGTGGATGAACTGGAAAAGCGGGAACTGCAAATCGGCTTTATCCCGATTACCTGCGCCACGCCGATCATCATGGCTGAACCTCTGGGCTTCTACGATCGCTATGGCTTTGATGCCACCGTGGTGCGGATGCCGAACTGGGGCGCGGTCAGAGACTCTGCGATCGCTGGGGAGCTAGACGCTTATCACATGCTCGCCCCCATGCCGATCTCCATGACCTTGGGCCTAGGTTCCACTGCCTTTGGGGTCAAGCTAGCCAGCATCGAGAACATCAACGGCCAGGCCATCACCGTCGCCAACCGCCATGCGGGCAACGTCAATGGCCCCGAAGACTTCCGAGGTTTCGTCATGGGGGTGCCTTTCCCCTACTCCATGCACAACCTGCTGCTGCGCTACTACCTGGCGACTGGCGGCCTCGATCCCGACGTAGACGTGCAGATTCGTCCTGTACCGCCCCCAGACAGCATCGCCCAGCTCGTGGCCGGGGATATCGACGCTTACCTGATGCCCGATCCCTTCAACCAGCGGGCTGTGTTTGAAGAAGTCGGCTTCATCCACATGCTGACCAAAGACCTGTGGGACGGTCATCCCTGCTGTGCCTTTGCCGCCAGCGACGAATGGATTGACGAACACCCCAACACCTTCCGGGCGCTAAACAAGTCCATCATCGAGGCTGCCGCCTACGCTCAAGATCCAGCCAACCGGGCTGAAGTCGCTGAAGCCATCTCTGGACGCGCCTTCCTCAACCAGCCCCAAGAAGTCGTCGAAGCCGTCCTCACCGGCAACTTTGAAGATGGCCAGGGCAATAGCTTCGAGATTCCCGATCGTATCGGCTTTGACCCCTATCCCTGGAGCAGCTTTGCCAAGTGGATTACGTCTCAGCTCGTGCGCTGGGATCTACAGGGAGATGGTCGGGCCGCACAGGTGGTTGAGGGTGACGGGTATGACGACATTGCCAATGAGATCTTCCTGACTGATCTTGCCCGCGAACTGGCCGAAGAACTGGGCCAAAGCCCCCCTAGCGAAGCCACCCGCACTGAAGAGCTAGCCTTCGACACCTTTGATCCGGCAGATCCTGCCGCCTACGTCGAAAGCCAGATTGAAGAGTTTGGCGTATAGCCGAGCTTGATTACCAGGGGCGGTGCGCCGCCCCTACCCTGTCCGCGATGTTTGTTTTTAGGAGGTCATCCCCATGGCTATGACTGACGCCCCCCCGGCCAAATCAAAGCTCAAAATTGACCGGCAGCCCATGTATTGGAATGACGGGGTTAAGTCCCTGTTGCTGTTTGCCGTCTCGGTTCTAGTGCTGCTGGTCTGCTGGGAAATTGCGGCTCAACTAGAGCTATTTACCCGAGGCATTCCCTCCGCCAGCGAAACCCTGGGGGAACTGTGGTGGTGGGTGACCAATCCCTTCTTCAACAATGGCCCCAACGACATGGGCATTGGTTGGAACCTGTTCATCAGCCTGCGGCGGGTGGCAATCGGCTACTTTTTGGCGTCCATCGTAGCGGTGCCCTTGGGTATCTTGATCGGCATGTCGCCTCTGGCCTACAACGCTTTTAACCCCTACGTGCAGCTCTTGAAGCCGGTGTCACCCCTGGCTTGGCTGCCCCTGGGCCTCTACATCTTTCGCAACTCCGAAGTGACGGGGATTTTCATCATCTTCATCTCCAGCATTTGGCCCACCCTGACCAACACCGCCTTTGGGGTGGCCAATGTAAATAAAGACTATCTAGATGTTTCTAGAACCCTAGGAGCCTCAAAGCTTCGCACCATTTTTAAGGTGATCATTCCGGCGGCGTTGCCCAACATTGTGTCGGGACTGCGGATCAGCATGGGCATTGCCTGGCTGGTGATTGTGGCGGCAGAAATGCTGCTGGGGACTGGCGTCGGCTACTTCATTTGGAACGAGTGGAACAACCTCTACATCGCCAACATTTTGGTCGCTATTTTCATCATCGGTCTGACCGGCCTGATACTAGACAGCGCCTTTGGCTTTCTAGAGAAATTTGTTGAGTTTGGTCGAAAATCATGAGTATTGCCCCTGTGAGTAATCCCCATATCAGTCCGCCTGTGAATTCCCCTGCTGCCGCTGCCCCGATTTCCCAACTCTCGATCCGCAATGTCACTAAAGTGTTTGCGGGTAAGCGGGGTTTGTTTAACCGGATGACCGGCAAAACCTCCAAAGACTTTGTCGCCATTGAGGACATCAACCTAGAGATTGAGCCCAACACCTTTGTCACCATCATTGGGCCGTCTGGCTGCGGCAAGTCTACCTTGCTGAACATGGTGGCGGGTCTATCCAGCATCAGCGGCGGCGAGATCCTGTTTAACGATCAGCCAATCACTGGCCCAGGCCCAGATCGGGGCATGGTGTTTCAGAACTATGCGCTGATGCCCTGGATGACCGTGGAAGAAAACCTGCGGTTTGCGGTGCAGACGGTTTTCCCCAAGATGCCCCAGCGCCAGCTTCAGCGCACTATCAAGGAGCACATCCAGCTGGTGGGGTTAGAAGGCGCAGAAAAGCGCCACCCCCACGAACTCTCGGGCGGGATGCGTCAGCGGGTGGGCATTGCCCGCGCCCTGGCGATTAACCCCCAGATTCTGCTGATGGATGAACCGTTTGGGGCGCTAGATGCCCTGACTCGCGGCTTCTTGCAGGACGAAATCGTCCGCATCTGGGAGCAACAGCGCAAGACGGTGATCATGATTACCCACAGCATCGAGGAAGCCTTGCTGCTGTCGGATCGGATCGTGATGATGACCCGTGGCCCCGCTGCTGGCATTGACGAAATCCTAGAGGTGCCTTTCCCCCGGCCCCGCAACCGAGAAACCATCGACCAGCATCCGGCCTACCACGACCTGAAGCATGAGATGGAGAGTCATCTGTTTCGGGAGACTCGGGCGGTGGAAGCGGCGAGGGTGTAGGGCTGTTGGCTGTTAGCTATTGGCTGTTGGCTGTAAAGCCCTTCGGGCATGGCTCGCTAGGGCTCGCTAGGGCTAGAAGAATCTCAGAGCGTAGAGTGCGGTTAGGCGTAGCCGTAACGCACCGTTCTGCTAGAAAAATTTGAGATAGCGTTTGATTTCCCAGTCGGAGATGTGGGTGTGGTATTCCTCCCATTCCTGGCGTTTGTAGTCG
>PXDR01000029.1 GCA_003566335.1 Cyanobacteria bacterium T3Sed10_344R1 | reverse complement strand
CCGGTGTTTTTCGGTAATCACTTTTGCGATCGCAAGGCCCAGCCCAGACCCCGCCATATCCCGGGACTGCCGAGCGGGATCGGCACGATAAAACCGGTCAAACACATGGGGCAATAGCGCTGGGTCAATCCCCACCCCCGTATCTTTGACCTGCACCAGGTAACTGGGCTGCCCCTGGTGTCGGCTTAACCCGAGGGTGACGGTGACCTGCCCTTGGGCGGTGTAGGTTAGGGCATTGCCCACCAGATTGGTGAACAGCCGCGACAGCTGATCCCCATCGGCCAGCATTGGCGTGTTGGGAAATTCATTGGGGGGAGTGCCTGGGTCAGCTCCCAGCTGATCCCTGAAGACGTAGGTTAACTCAAGGCCACGCTCTTGGGCGATCGCCTGCTGCTCTTCCGTGACATCTTCCAGTAAGCGATGCAGATCTAAAGACTGACGCTGTAGGGGCACCAACCCGCTTTCCTGCCGGGCCAAAAACAGCAGATCATCCACCAGCCGCCCCAGCCGTCGGGTGAGCCGCTCAATCACCTGGAGCTGGCCCTGCTGAAACGGCCCGTCGGGTTCCGGGTCGGCCAAGGCCACCTGCACATTGGTTTGAATTACCGCAATCGGGTTACGCAGCTCGTGGGAGGCATCCGCTGTGAACTGCTTCAACTGTTGGTAGGACTCTTTAATTGGTGCGATCGCAAGTCCCGATAACAACCAGCCAATCGCCCCCACCGCCGTTACCCCCAGGGCTAAGCCCAGGCCCAGATCCCAAATTAACTGACGGCTGGGTTTAGTCACCTCAAACCAGGGATGGCTTACCCGCAAGTAGCCCAGCACCTGATGATCCCGCTGAATCCGCTGGGTAATTTGGCGCAGCAACTGGTCTTGCTCAACATAGACCGTTTCTCCCTTCGGGTTCACGTGGAGGGGAATTTGGGGCGGCTTGGCAAAGGTTGACCAGAGCCGCTGACCACTGGGGCTAAACCACTCCAGATCAATCCGGTCATCTTCTACCGACTGGGCATTATCCCGAAAGCTGGCCTCCACATTCACCCTTACTGGCGGCTGCACTACCCCCACCGCCGTCAGCACCCGCCCGCCATCTGCCCCGGGTTCAATCACCAGAGACCGCTGGACAATTTCCACCACGTGATTCAGGGTGTCATCCACCCGCTCCACCAAAGTCGTGCGGACATAGCCATACATGCCAATGGCAAACAGCAGCAGCAACACCGCCGTTACCGCCGTGTACCACACCGCCAATCGCCGTCGCGTTGCCTGAAACATCTGTCCCTAGCCCGCCATCGGCTCCGCCTCATCCTCACCGCCGTTATCAAGCTCAATCAAGAACTGTAGCGCCTCATCAATGTAGGTGGCGCAGCGCTGGGGCGACTGTTTATAGAAGGTACGCCAGGCAATTCCCTTATCCCGGTCATAGTCTGCCTCCCGCTCGGGCCGTTGATTCAGCCAATGCAGCCGCACCGCATGGCCAATCAGCACATCCATGACGATGTAGTCGTCAATTTGCAAATCCGGAGTCTCAGTCGCCAGGGTGGCCAGCTCTTGTAGCGCCTCTACCGTCAGATGGCGATACTCTGGGGCTTGAATCTTGCTGAGCAGGTGGTCAATCATCAGGGCAAAGTTTTGCTCGCCAGGGGTCATGGCTGACAGCAGGGTTTGGCTCTCCAGGCGGTTGCGCCGCTCTAGCTTGTCGCCAATCACAATCCCTTGGCAATGTTGCAGCAGCGTCCACATCTGGCCATAAAAATCTTCCGGCACCCGGTTGATCTCGCCGTTGATCTGCCGCCAGCGCAGCCAATCTTCCTCATTCACGGTTTGCTGGAGCCGTTGGCGCAACTCCCGCCGCTTGAACTGCTGCCGCCGCTTCATCCGCAGGGACTCCCGCCGGAAGAGCTGCTGCTGCATCCCGGAATAGCTTTCTAGCACCTGCTTCAGCCGCATTTTCAGCTCAAACGGACTGAGGCTGGACAGGATTTCGTAGGCTTCATCTGCCGGGACTTCCTGCTCTCGGGAAATCTCGTTGGTCAACAGCAAAATCAGGTATCCCACCCGCAGGGTCAACAACCCTTTGAACAGCTCCGGCTCAGACTTAATCAGCACGCTGAGGTAGATCAAAATCTCCTGGGTCAGCACCCGATCTCGCACGTATTCGCCGCAGAATGCCTGGATCTTATCCAGCAGCTCGCGATAGGGCAGGGGATCGGTAATCAAAGAGGCTTCGCTGTAGGACTTGCCTACAGAAATCTGCTTTTGCCGCACCAACAGTTCAGTCAGGGCGTCCGTTAGGCCAATATCGCCCTTCCCTAGCAGGGCTGCAGAGCGCCGCACCACTGCCCATAGCTCTAGCTGTCCGGCTTTCTCGTATACCTCCATCAGCAGATTGGCTACAGAGGTGGGGGGGAATTCTGGCCCCCCGAGGCCAGTGTCAAAGTCCAGCCCCTTGAGGCGACAGAGCCCGTGCAGCAGCTCAATTTGCTCGTAGAGGTTATCGCTGACCCGCAGTTGCTCTAGGAGAGAAGGCAGATCAGTCTGTAGCTCTAGGTCAAACTCTTGCCGACTGCTGAGGGGCCGGCAATTGCTGGGATTAAGGGCCAAAATCTGGCAGAGGGGGTGAGATCGGCCCATGGCCCGGTGGGTCAGCACCAGATCCCGCACATCGTCTATGCGCTCACTGCCGGAAGTCAGCATCAGCTGATATAGGGGAGCAACCTTAACGGGCACGTCACCGCAGTGCCCCTGCAACAGCTCTTGCAGTAGGGCCAGCAAGGGAGATTCGTGAATCGGCTTGCGGCCCCGCTCGAACATTTCTTGGGTCAACAGCAGGGTCACCGTGGGCCGACCGGGTTCGTGCCAGTGGGTGTGAATATAGGCCAGTTCACTACGGATTTGGGCGACGAGGAAGTGGTAGTCCAGGGTGAGGTAAAACTGCTGCTGGTCAAGGAAGGCAGGCAGAAAGACAATCGTGTCTCCATCAATCCGAAACACGCGGGAGGTAGCCAAACTGCGGGCCCGCCGTTCTGGGCGGCCCGTCAGCCCTAGTTTGTGATTGCTGCCCACTTGGGCATAGACCGACACCAGTTCTTCAGCGGAGCGCACCTGGACTGGCTCTAGCTGGGTGGGAATCTGGGTGGAAATGCCGTAGGTGGCTAGTTCAGCCTGGAGGGCTTCGGTATCGGACAGCAGGGCAACTTGCACCACAGGCCGTCGCTGATGCCCTAGCTGCAAATGCCGACCGAGGGGATCAATATCGCCAGGGGTAATCAACCCCTCTTGCAGCAGTTGCCCCAGATAGTAAAGACTCTGAGCCCACACAAGGGGAACATTATCGTTGGGTAGCCGAGTTTGGCTATGGGGATTTTGGCGTTCGGCTTCGATGACCTCAGCCGGGACGTAGTACAGCTCGGGCAGCAGGTGAAGGCCGTCCTGTTCGACCATCACTTCTTGCAGGCGCTTGCTGTAGGCTTTAATTTGCTTGGTGTCACCCCGAAACAGGCTATCGAGCAGCAGGTAGGCAAAAAACAGGGGCCATTCGCATTCAATATGCTCGAACTGCTGCAGTTCTTCCGG
>PXDR01000465.1 GCA_003566335.1 Cyanobacteria bacterium T3Sed10_344R1 | reverse complement strand
TGGGGTCGATGCTGCCTGCAGACGTTTATGCTCGGTTTCTGCGGCAGCAGGGAGAAGAGGTGCTGTTCATCTGCGGCACAGACGAACACGGCACCCCGGCAGAACTGGCGGCCCTAGAAGCTGGTCTGGCTGTGTCGGACTACTGCCAGCGCCAATATGAGCGCCAGTCGGACGTGTACCGCCGCTTTGGCCTGTCCTTTGACCACTTTGGCCGCACCTCTTCTGCTGAGCAGCGGGAGCTCACCCAGCACTTTTACCAAAAGCTGGACAAAGCGGGCTTTATTGAAGAACGAGAAATCAAGCAGGTGTATTCCATTGACGACCAGCGGTTTTTGCCTGACCGCTATGTCGTCGGCACCTGCCCCAAGTGCGGCTACGAGAATGCCCGAGGCGACCAGTGCGAGAGCTGTACGTCGGTGCTCAACCCCACGGACTTGATTGATCCCCGTTCCGCGATTTCTGGCAGCACTAATCTGGAAGTTCGCAGCAGTCGTCACCTGTTTCTACGCCTCGATCAGCTCAGTGACCAGGTGCGAAATTGGGTCGAGGAGCAGACCGATTGGCCGTTGCTGACCCGCTCGATTGCGATGAAGTGGCTGAATGAAGGGCTGCAAAGTCGAGGCATCACCCGAGATTTGAGCTGGGGGGTGCCTGTGCCGCGAGACGGCTTTGACAACAAGGTGTTTTACGTTTGGTTTGATGCCCCGATTGGCTACATTTCGGCCACCAAAGCCTGGGCAAAGGAAGCCCCAGAGCGAGACTGGCAAAGCTGGTGGTACGACCCGGAGGATGTGCGCCATGTGCAGTTTATGGCCAAGGACAATCTGCCCTTTCACACGATCATGTGGCCCGCGATGATTTTGGGCACCCAAGAGCCCTGGAAGCTGGCGAACTACATCAAGGGCTTTAACTGGCTGAACTATTACGGCGGCAAGTTTTCCACCAGCTCCAAGCGGGGCGTGTTTCTCGATCAAGCCTTGGACGTGCTGCCTGCGGACTACTGGCGCTACATGCTGATTGCCAGCTCCCCGGAGTCGTCCGACTCGGCCTTTACCTGGGAGCAGCTCCAGGTAAAGGTGAATAAGGATCTGGCCGATAACCTGGGCAACTTCGTTAACCGCACCCTCAAATTTACCGCCTCTCGGTTTGAGGGGAAGGTGCCAGAGGGGGGCACCCCTGGCCCAGCGGAGCAGCAGCTAGAGGCTCAGTGCAAGGACTGCATGGCAACCCTGCAACACCATTTAGAACATCTGGAGTATCGCAAGGCTACAGAAGCCCTCTGCGCTCTCTGGACGGTGGGCAACCAGTACATTAACGATCGGGCTCCCTGGGCATTGTTTAAGCAGGACAAGGCAGAGTCGGCCTTGGTGATTCGCACCTGCATCAACCTGATTCGGATCTACGGCATTGCCGCCAGTCCGTTCATTCCCTTTAGTGCCACCACGCTGTTTGATGCGTTGAAGTTGAGCCCAACGGAACGCACCAGTCGGTTTGATCAGGCGGTGGACTTCTCGGTGCTGGCGGCGGGCCGAGATCTAGAGGTGCCGCCCCCCTTATTCCAAAAGCTGGATGATGACCAACTGGCAGCCTTCAAAGCGGAGTTTGGCGGAGACTAGCCGGTCGCCCCAGCCCCAGCACTCAATGCCGTTTCTCAAGCAGTCCGCAACGCAAGGGCGGCAGCGCTCTGCGGCCCCTAATCCCGCCGCCGTCGGGCGCTGCTGTGCTGACCGTGGACGCTGACGGCGTAGGGCACGAGGTAAGTCAGCGCTGCGGAAGCCCAGCGAGCTCGGGTCATTTGGCCTTGGACTAGGGCTGGGCTGTGATTGATCAGGAATAACAGAGAGCCCACCAGCAACGCCACCCGGCCAGCGGTAGACATAAATTTAGGTTCGGTCAAGCTGCGGAGATAGGCTTTCACAGAGAGTTTTGAGGGTTGTGGGCAATGGTCTCAGCTATTTTAGGCGGCTGAGTTTCACGGCGTCTGCCTCCAAAACATCTGACTCTAAGAGAACAGTGGACAGGTCGTTAGGGATTGACTGCGATCGCATCCCAACCGCCATCACCCTGTCCCTGCTCCTGTCCCGGCCCCTGATAGACATAACGCGTCCGATTCTGGGGATCGCCCCGCAGATCTAGATGATCCACCGCTAGGGGATCTAGCCGCACCAAGCAGAAGTTATCCAACGGCTGCACTGGATCTAGATCTGCCACTGCAAACGGCTCTCCATCTTCCTGGCGTTTTGCCTTGGGCTGGGGCCAGTGAAATTGCTGCCGCGCCCCGTCCGACAGCTTTTGCCAGGCTAAGCGGCGATCATCCTGGGCCTGAACCTCCGGGTGATCTGCCGTAATCACGCTGAGATGGCCTGTCAACCGGAACTGCTCTCGGGTCTGGGTAAAATACCAGCAGGCTTCGGCCCAGGGATTGGCCTGGAGTTGCCCCAGCTTGTCACTGCGGCCATCCGTCACCATTTGGATCTGGTTGCTGGCCTCGGCAAAGCCGCGAAACACCACCGTGCTGTTGGCCGGTCGCCCCTCAGTCGTCACCGTCGCGAGCTGAAAATAGCGGCTTTCTGGCTTACTGCGGTTGCGGTGTAGGGCGCGGGCAAGCTGCGATCGCCAAGGAGCCAAGACAAACGGCCTAGAGTCTGTCATTCCTTTTGTCATGCCCTCTGTCATTCCTATCCAAAGTTCCCATCAAAGCACTGCCCGAATTCATGAACAAATCATGCGCTGAGTTGCCATTTAACTAGGATGATAACCAAGGTCGTTATCCTGAAGATTGTTACTGCTTTGGGGCTGCCGTTTCATCTAGCCACCGCAGGCACCTCCCAGCTAGGCCAATGTTATCCTCCGTTTTCTCCTCCCTACGCCGAAACCTATGAACTTAGTGGCCATTCTTTCGATATTGGGAGGACTTGTTCTGCTGGTTGGGGGAGCAGAATCGATGGTGAAGGGGGCATCTCGACTCGCCGCTAGTTTAGGGGTTGCGCCCTTGGTGATTGGCCTGACTGTGGTGGCCTACGGCACCAGTGCCCCAGAACTGGCCGTCAGCCTACAGTCCAGCTTCAATGGCGAAGCTGACCTCGCCCTCGGCAACGTTATCGGCAGCAACATTTTTAACGTCTTGGTGGTGCTGGGGCTATCGGCAGTGATTACCCCCCTAGTCGTCGCCCAGCAGCTCGTGCGCCTAGATGTGCCGATCATGATTGGGGTGTCGGGCCTAATGCTGGTGCTCGGGCGAGATGGCAACCTCAGCCGTCTGGATGGCCTGGCTTTGTTTGTGGGGGGGGTCGTCTACACCGGCTTCCTGTTCTACCAAGGGCGAAAAGAGCCCGATGAGGTAGTACAGGCTGAATATGCTCCCTACATTCCGGCAGAGGCAAAGCCTGGGTGGCACAAGTGGCTGATTAACCTGGGGTTGCTGGGCATAGGGCTGACAGGGCTGGTGATTGGCTCGCGGCTGCTAGTCACCGGGGCGGTGAGCATTGCGGTGGCGTTTGGGGTGAGTCAACTGGTGATTGGCCTAACGATTGTGGCCACCGGGACGTCGTTGCCAGAGGTGGTGACCTCTCTAGTGGCTAGCCTGCGGGG
>PXDR01000551.1 GCA_003566335.1 Cyanobacteria bacterium T3Sed10_344R1 | reverse complement strand
GGTTGACCTGCCTCTAGGAGGTCGAACAGAAAGTTCACGCAGTCGTGGGCGTAGTCCTGATCGCCGCAAATACCGGCATAGACTCCGCCTGAACCTTGATGGTTTTGAGTCATGATTGATTTGCTCACTTGTTTGGGCATTGCCCCCGCTTTGGCCTGTCAAAACTTGAGCGGGGGTTACTTCGGACTTTCCAACGTAGAAGAGGGTGGGTTGACCAGGGCGCGAGTGGCGGTCAGGGATGCGATCGCACCCAAACCCAGGCCCAAACTCAAGCCCAGCAACAGGACTAAGCATCGTCCTCGGCCTCGACGGTAGGGCGAGGTGACTTTCCCAAGCTGTTCGCCAGATTGCTAGCCGCCTGAGCATTGAGTCCAGCCACCGCATGACGGTTCTGGGCGATCGCACTGTGAACCGAGCCAACTAAGTCAGCCTGGATGAACTCACCGATACCCTGGAGCGCCGTTGCACTGACTTGGTGGAACCGAGCCGTTTCATCCTCAAGCTGCCGGGTATTGGCCTGAGTGATGTTGATATTGAGGGTGCCAATTTCAATCGGCACCAGAGGATTAGTGCGAGAAGAGAACCGCTCAATCGTGCTGCCAGTAGCTTCCGGGGGCAGGGTCTGCACCTCTGGCGTCATGGGGACGAACTGAGCTAGGGCAGCATCGACCGCATCTTGAGACATGCCGTTGCTGGTGTCGAAACCTTGGTCTTGCAGCCAACGGTGGACGCTACTTTTCGAGAGCTTGTGCTGACTGCAAAACGAATGAATAGATTGGGACATCGTGAAACGCCTTGAAACATTGTCAGAACTTATTTGGGACGGGTTGGAACGGGTGCCGGGACGGGAAATCCGTTCCAGCGTTGTTCCAATGCCGTTCACAGTTGCTTCTTGATACGACTATAGTAATAACATAGTGTTAATACTTTGAGAATACTGTAGGCTTACTTTGTAGTTGGTGTAACCCTGAGGTGCAATTATGGATACCGAAACCGCCTACTATCCAGGCATGGCAACAGATAAAGCGAAATTAATGGTCTATCTCGACCCAGCCTGTAAAGACGGGTTGGGTAAGCTGGCTGCTTTGGAGAACCGCAGCATGAGCAACTATGTTGAAACCCTGATTCTTGAAGCAGTGAATAGGGCGATCGCAGAAGGCAAGATTCAGCCAGCCGATACAGATCCAGAAGAGGGCGAGAAATGAGCACTACTGGCGACAAAGCAAAGCGGGCCACAGTGGCGATCGGCCCCTTCTCCGTGGAGGGTTTTCAGATGCCAGACGGCAGTTACCGGATGAGCATTACCGGCGTCGCTGTAGCGATTGGGACTTCTCAGCAGAACGCCACAAACTTTCTGCGCTCAAATGCCCTGAAAGCCTTGCAGGCTAGTGGTTATACGCCACAAACTTCTGAGCAAATAGAAATTGATCCAGAAGGGCAGGTTAGGGGGCAAACTCGAATCACAGCAGTTCCCCTAGACATCACCTTTGCGTTCTGGCTCTACCAATGCAGTCGGGGCAACCGCCAAGCGTACAACCTGGTAGCAGCTCTGGGGCTTGAAACCCTAGAGCGGCGTTTTGATGCTGCCTTTGGCGTAGAACAGAGCGAGTCAGACCGCGATCGCACCCTGACCCAGCGCATACAGCAGCTAGAGCGGGGGATGGGATTTCTGATGGAAGCCCTGGCAGAGCCCGACATCCTGCGGGAACACATTGTCCGACTAGAACAGCAACTTAGGGACAATGGCCTAGAACCATGGGAACTGCCCCAGGAGGAGGAAGAGGGTTGACCCTGTGAAAACCTATTGAGATAAATCCCGGCAAATGATCAAGCCCACCAAGCCCTCACCAAATACTTTCAGTCTCTACTGGCTGAGATTGCCCGCATCTCGCAGCATCTCAGTGCTTAGTGCTTGCCTAACTTTGTGCAATCCGGGTTCTGCCGTCAGCAGTAGAAAAAAACTACCCGCAGCCCTTAAAATTCGACATCACCAGAATTGCTCAATCTGGCCCCTTCATTTCGTGCCCCAGATGAGCCTGGCCTTCATCCGTAGAAACCGATCCAGCGATACGGAATCGATCTAAGATAGGCCAAAGTTTTGCCCATTCGCCCTTAGGAGTCACTGTCATGAAATAGCTAGCCCAAAAAGAAAGAAACCCCAGTTGCTGCCAACAACCAGGGCTTTAACTTTCTTCAGTTGAACTGAGTGAACCGTCCATAAGGACATCCATTTTTAAAAACCAGGAACCTAACCCAAGTGCTGTCCAGGCCAACGGTTAGGGCTCCACAGAGCAGTGCGCCCAAAAGCGAACTAAACACCATACTACCAGAGGCAAGCCGTTTTGCACGGACAAGTGAACGGATCACGGACAAGTGTACGTACAAACGGCCTAATCTTATGCACAACCCGCCGTTTTGGAAGCCCGTTTTATGCACGGGCAGCCTGTTGTTTACGCACAGGCGGCTCATTTGTGCATGATTCTGCCCCAAGGTAGTAAATCGGTACTGCATTAGGTACTCACTGGCTGTTCCGCCTTCGCACTGTTCTCTATCTCGCTTCGACCCGCGATAGAGAGCCAATCCCGTTATTCAGGACGCTCCTATCGCCCCCTGTACTTCCGGCGATAGAGACATGAACCAATCAATCAACCTTCAAGTCATCCAGACTATCCAAGACCACCCTCAGGGCACCCTAGCCAAAGACCACCCCACTCTCCCCTTCCGCCAACGCTTTGAGCATGAGTGCATCACCGGCAGCGCCATTGACCCCGAGCTATTCAGCGCCACCATCGACTGGATTGAAGACACCGACTTCTGGCAGCCCAATTACGCCCTCGGGCATACGGTCAGCATTCAGTGGCAGACCCATCCACCCCACAACTTCGGCACCCTAGCCGCCTTCCGCCAGGAGAATGGCGAACTGTGGCAGGGTAAGCCGGAGCAGCCCAAGCTAGATTTCAAAAAGACCCAGAAGCGCGGCCATGCGGTCTATCGCAAATATGAAACGCCAGTCGGGGCTGGCTCTCGGGCTTTCTTACCTCCCATCCCCCCAGCCATCCGCCAACGGATTGGTCAACGCTACGGGGTGGACGTGCCCCTAGAAGGCTCCTTCTGGGCTTGGCTGGAAGAACATCCCACGATTCCTATCATCCCCACTGAGGGGGGCAAGAAAGGTTTAAGCCTACTATCCATGGGCTATGTCGCTATTGCCCTCTATGGGGTCAACGGCGGCTATCGCACCCTCGACGCTGACGGCAGCAAAACTGCTCCTACCCTGATTGCCGACCTGCGGCCCTTCATGGTCAAGGGTCGCCCTGTCACCTTTGCCTTTGACCAAGACACGAAGCCAGAAACTAGACAGCGGGTTGACCTAGCCCTCTCTCGCTTGGCCTCACTGCTAGAACGACACGGGTGCAAGGTTACGATTGCCGCCTGGAATGGGGAGGTCGCCAAGGGCATTGATGACCTGGCCGCTGCGGCAGGGGCGGAAGCAGTGGATGGGGCGATTGCCGAAGCCATTAGCCTGGCTCAGCAACGGCGGCAGCAGAATATTGAGCTCAGCCAAGCTATCCTCAGACAGCCGGGGCCACTCCCCC
>PXDR01000314.1 GCA_003566335.1 Cyanobacteria bacterium T3Sed10_344R1 | reverse complement strand
TCTCTTTGCCGCCACTGAACCCGGCGTCGCCGAAGAGAACATTCAGTCTCGGATTCGCGGCACCCTGTTAATGGCGATCGCCAATAAGTTTGGCCATCTATTGCTGTCTACCGGCAATAAGTCAGAAATGGCGGTGGGCTACTGCACTCTCTACGGCGATATGAATGGCGGACTGGCCGTAATTGCTGATTTACCCAAGACCCAGGTGTATCAGATCTGCCAGTGGTTGAATCAACCCGACCAAACGGCGTTTCCACCTCAAGACAAGTCAGGATCTGCCCATAAGGCGCAGGGCGTGATTCCCGAGAATATTCTCACTAAACCGCCCAGTGCTGAGCTGAAGCCTGGGCAAGTTGATCAAGATTCCCTACCCAGTTATGAGGTGTTGGATGACATCTTGCAGCGGCTGATCCAGGCCCATGAATCGGCAGCGGACATGGTGGCAGCGGGGCATGATCCGCAGGTGGTGGAAAAGGTGATTCGCTTGGTCAGTCGGGCAGAATTCAAGCGCCGCCAAGCCCCGCCAGTGCTCAAGGTGACCGATCGCGCCTTTGGCACCGTCTGGCGAATGCCGATTGCCAGCCAGTGGTCACTCCATCTACCCCAGCGATAATGGGGTCAGAGTTGAGCCAGCAGGGACTGCATGTCTGGCGCTTCAAAGAACTGGCGGGTGTCGGCCATTAGTTCCTCACCCCAGAGGTTTTCGATCAGGAAATCTAGCTCAGAATAGCGGCTGTCGTTTTCGAGGGCGGTGGTGCCTAGGTCAACCGCGCGGCTGCGATCGCCTTTGGCATAGAGCGCAACTGCGATCGCCAACTGGGGTTCCGGCTGCTCAGAAATTTCTAGGGTCGCTTCCCACTTTTCGATCGCCTCATCCGGGCGACCCATCTCGTAGAGCACCAGACCAATATTGTTGATCGAGGGCCAGAACTCGCTGTCAATTTCCATTGATTTCTCGTAGGCTGCGATCGCCTCGTCGTAGCGCTCCAGCATGTAATAGGCATTACCGAGGTCAAACAGCGCTCCCGCGTTGTCCGGCTCAAAGCGCAGACCTGATTCCAGCAGAGATGCCGCTTGGCTATAGTTCTTCGTGCCAAACTGAGCCGTGCCTAGGGCAAACAACACCGTTGCGTTGGTCGGCTCCAGTCGCCGAGCCCGCTCTAAGGCTGCGATCGCCGGTTCATAATCTTGATCTTGCAGGTAAAGACTGCCTAGCAGTCCCTGCACCTGGGCACTATTCGGCGCTAATTGAGCCGCCAGTTGCGCCCGTCGTAGGGCTGGGCCAAACTGCTGAAATTGAGCCAGTTGAGCAGCTTCCTGGGCTAGGGCCAAGCCTTCCTCCTCTAGCTCCTCGTGATCAAGGGGCAAAGAATAAGGCAGCAACGCTTGGGCCTGAACCGGTAGAGTTACCCCACACAGCCCTGCAGCCACCAGTAAAGATAAAAGACCAGAACGCTTTAGCACAGGAATCCCAACCACTCAATAAACGCCAAGTTAACAGCCAGGGCCGCCGCCCCCCACCGCACCATACCAATGTTTTAACATTAGCGCTCGGCTCATTTAACCGTTGGCGATTTGCAATTGGCCTTGAGCCCTGAACGACTCATCCACGACCTCAAACTTGGGGGCGATCGCAGGCTAAAAAGACGCCCAACCCTGGCCAAAAGTTGCCCCAGCGCCCCCCAGTCAAGCGTTCACCATCCCCCGCCAATTGAGACATAATAGGAACCTGTAGCCCAGCAAACCCAGCTAGGCCAACCCTTTACCGCCCTTACCCACCTGCCCACTCCCCAGTTGCAAAACTTGGGAGCTTTTTCCGCATACCCCAACCCAATTTCCCCAACAAGCCTCCATCGCCTTAGCGAGCCCCAGTGAGCCATGCCCGAAGGGCTTTACAGCTTTAGCGAGTTCCAACGAACCATACCCGCCAAGGCGCTCTTCTCTAGCTAACAGCCAATAGCCAACAGCCAACAGCCAACAGCCTCTCCCCATGACCTTCTCCTCCGTCACCCGCGCCCTCAGCCGCTCCCCCCTGACCCAAGAACTGGTCAGCAAACTCAAGAAAACCGGACAACTGCGGCTCAACGGCGTGCCGCGACTGCCCAAGGGGTTGGTGGCCTCCACCCTAGCGCAGCATCAGAATCAGTCCCTGCTGGTCATCGCCGCCACCCTAGAAGAAGCCAGTCGCTGGGCAATTCAGCTCGAAGCGATGAACTGGCAGGCGGTGCAGTTCTACCCCACCTCCGAAGCCTCCCCCTACGATCCCTTTGACCAAGAGACCGAAATGACCTGGGGCCAGCTCCAGGTGCTGACGGAACTGGTGAAGCGGGGGGCAGCCCCGGACAGCCCGCCCCTGGCAATTGTCACCACAGAGCGGGCCTTGCAGCCCCATTTGCCGCCGGTAGACGTGTTCCAGCAGTACAGCCTCACCCTGGCGAAAGGGGTCGAGCTGGATGTCGGCAGCCTCAGCCGCCGCTTGGCGGAGTTGGGCTATGAGAAGAGTGCCACGGTGGAAACCGAGGGCCAGTGGGCTAGGCGCGGCGACATCATTGACGTGTTTCCCGTGGCGTCGGAGCTACCAGTGCGGCTGGAGCTATTTGGCGATGAGCTGGATCGGCTGCGGGAGTTTGACCCCACCAGCCAGCGCTCCCTGGACACCATTGCCCAACTCACCCTGACGGCCACGGACTTTCGCCCGATGATTGCTCCAGTGCTGGCCCAGAAGGGGATTGATCTAGGGGCTGGGCCTGAAGCCAGCGGTGAGGATGACGACAGCGGCGACTTGCTGGATGGCTACCGGCGCTTTCTGGGCCTGGCGTTTGACCAACCAGCCAGCCTGCTGGACTATCTGCCTGCCAAAACCCTGATTGCCCTGGATGAGCCCGAGCAGTGCCGCGCCCACGGCGATCGCTGGGCTGAACATATTGACGACCACTGGCAGGAAGTGCGGGACAACCCCGGGGAGTTACCTGCCCTGGCCCACTTGCCCAAGCTCCACCACAGCTTTGACCAGAGCCTGGCTGCCCTGGCAGACCTGCCCCAGGTTCACCTCAGCGAGCTAGCGGAGGAAAACAGCGGCCTGAACCTGTCCAGCCGCCCTGTCCCGGCGATTCCCCATCAGTTTGGTCGGTTGGCCCAGACCATTCGCCAGGAGTGCGATCGCAACTTTGCCGTCTGGCTGATCTCAGCCCAGCCCTCCCGCTCCGTGTCCCTGCTGCAAGAACACGACTGTCCGGCCCAGTACCTGCCCAACCCTCGGGACTATCCGGCCATCGACAAGCTGCTGACTTACCACACCCCAATTGCCCTGAAATACTCCGGGCTTGCGGAGCTAGAAGGCTTCATTCTGCCCACCTTTCGGATCGTGGTGGTCACCGACCGGGAGTTCTTTGGTCAGCACAGCCTCGCCACCCCAGGTTACGTGCGCAAACGCCGCCGGGCTGCCTCCAAACAGGTTGACCCCAACGCCATGCAACCGGGGGACTTTGTGGTGCATCGCAGCCACGGCATTGGCCGCTTCCTGAAGCTCGAAAGCCTCACCCTCAATCAGGAGACGCGGGAATACCTGGTGATTCAGTACGCCGACGGCCTGCTGCGGGTG